>DATILI010000101.1:0-66126 GCA_035476635.1 Burkholderiaceae bacterium
CTTGCAAGGGCTTGCGGCGGGGCTTCACGGTCGAGTTCATGGGGATCGGCGGGGGGTGGCGCTTCAGTGGTGGGGATTCCCATCTTCGTGGTTCGCGCTGGCCGATGCAAGATGGCCCGGTGGGCGGTGCAAACCTGAACATGCGCGTTCCCTGTGCCCGGGATCATGCGGATCGTTCAATAGGCAGCCACCGCTGCCAAACCTGAACACGTCGGGCATGCATTCGGCCTAAGCTCGTGCCACCACCAAGAAGGGATGCGAACACGATGAGCAACTCGAGCACCGCGCCGATGCCGGCCACGCTGGCCGACCTGGTAGAGCGCCTGGACCAGGCACGTCGCAGCGGCACCCGGGAGGAGGGCGAGGAGGCGGGCACCGTGCCCGCCAGCCACTACGCCGACCCGATGCATTGGCAGCGCGAGCAGGCTTCGCTGTTCGCGCAGTGGCCGGTTGTTGCGGCCCACAGTTCGGAACTTCCGATCGGATCGGCACTGCCGTTTGACGCGCTCGGCGTACCCATCGTCTTGACCCGGGCTGCCGACGGCCGCGCACGCGCCTTCTTCAACGTCTGCAGGCACCGCGGCATGGCCCTGGTCGCCGGCGGCGGCGACCAGCCGGCCCAGGCCAAGTCCTGCAAGGCGCTGGTGTGTCCCTACCACGCCTGGACCTATGAGCTGGATGGCCGGCTGCGGCACCGGCTGCATGCGCAGACCTTTGACGGCATCGATCCCGCCACGCTGAATCTGGTCGAGCTGCCTTGCGACGAAGTGGCTGGGCTCATCTTCGTCAAGCGCACGCCGGGCCCGGCGTTCTCGGCCGAGGCGTTCCTGCAAGGGCTGGACGCGCATCTGAACTGGATGGGCCTGCCGCAGATGACCGTGTTCCGCAAGGTCGACCGGGTCTATCCGGCGAACTGGAAGCTCACGGTCGACGCCTTCCTGGAGGGCTATCACATCCGCGTGCTGCACCGCGACACCATCTATCCGTTCTTCGCCGATGCGTACACCGTCAACCTGCACGCCGGGCCGCACCAGGACTCGCTGGTGTTGCGGCGAGCCGCCTTCGATGCCTTCGCGCCGCCGCGCGACCGCCAGGCACTGTGCAAGCTGGCCACGCCGACGCAGCTTCTGTTTCCGAACACCTTCCTGATCTGGCACCCGGATTACGTGAGCCTGATCGGCATGTTCTCGCCAGCGGTGGATCAGGTTCGATGGGTACACACGATGTTGATCCCACCCGATCGCACCGGCGCGGACTGGACTGCCCATTGGGAGAAGACATTCCAACTCATCGAACAGACGGTGTTCCAGCAGGAGGACATCGCCACCGCGGTGGCGATCCAGCGCGGGCTGGCCAGTGGTGCCAACACGCAGCTTCACCTGGGCCGGCTCGAACACGAGGTGCTGCGCTTTCACCGGCGCATAGACGATGTCCTTGGTGGGCGGTGAACGAACTCACGCGGCCATGTCCGGGGGCAGGGCCTATGCGTACAAACGGGCGCCTGCATCGCGAATCCTGTCACCGGCTTCAAGACCCAGTGCCGAGACCACAGGTTCCCACACGCTGGCGTAGCTTGGCGAAGCTTCCGGTGCAAAGGAAGTGTGCGGCCAGTCGGATCCCCACACCAGGTGGTCCCCCAGCAACGCAGCCACGCGCCGGATGTTTTCGTGCAATTGGCTGTAGGGCTCGCGCGCCCGAAGGCGATACCAACCTGACAGCTTGACCCATGCGCCCAGCCTGCTCAACTGGTCCAGTGATTGCCAGATCGACCGGTCTGCTGGCATGAAGGCATGGAATCCGGCCAAATGGTCGAGCACGCAGGCCACACCCGTTTCCTCATGCAAGTTGCAGATCATCGGAAGGTCTTCCGGGCGCGCATACCACTGCACATGCCACCCTCGTTCGCGCAGGCGCGGGGCCAATGCCCGCATGGCGGCCGGGCCGTTGCCAACCGGTGACACCAGATTGAAGCGTACGCCGCGAACGCCCAGCGCCTGCATTTCGCCGAGTGCCGCATCGGTGACATCCGTATCGACGACGACCACGCCTCGATGCCTGCCCGGCCGCTGCGCCAAGGCGCCAAGCAGCACCTGGTTGTCGGTTCCGTACACGCTTGGCTGCACCAGAACAAGGTGGCCGATCCCGTGGGCTTCGGCAAGCGCTTCGATCGCGGCCAACGGGCGATGCACGGGCTGGTAGTGGCCTGCCTGAGCGGGTGCAGTCGAATCGAATACGTGGACGTGAGCATCCCAGCCGGTTGGCGCTGGCATGGCGCTTGGCATCGTCAGCCTGCCGAAATCTTGCGCTCGCGCACGACGTTGGCCCATAGTGCCTGCTGCGCCTGGATGAACTTGGCGGCCGTCTGCTGCGTCGCATCTGAAAACACGTCACCTCCGAGCTGCCGGACCCGTCCCAGGACTTCGGGATCCGCCAGCGCCTTGCGGATGGCTGCCACCAGGGTTGCTTTTACATCGGGGGAGATTCCGGCCGGTGCCAGCACGGGGTTCCACTCGAGCACTTCGTAGCCGGCAACTCCCGCCTCCGCCATCGTCGGGACATCCGGCAGCGAGCGGGCGCGCGCCTGGCTTGTCACCGCCAACGGGCGCAACTTGCCGGCCTGGATATGGCCCAGTGACGAAGCCACGTTGGCAAAGAACAGCGGCACCTGGCCACCCATGACATCGTTCAGGGCAGGACCGCCGCCCCGATAGGGAATATGCGCCAGCCGGACCCCCGTCTTGCCCTCGAACAGGGCTCCAGCCAGGTGCTGGGCCGAGCCATTGCCCGAGGATGCGTAGGCGATATCGCCGGGCTTGGCCCTGGCCATCTGGATCACGTCCTTGACCGATGTGGCCGAGAAGCCGGGCGTGCAGACCAGCACATTGGGAAAGGTGACCAGGATGGCCAGCGGCGTGAAGGCCTTGTTGCTGTCGTACGGCAGCTTGGGGAAAAGCGAGGGATTCACCGCGAACGACGATGCGTCCAGCAGCAGCGTGCTGCCGTCCGGCGTTGACCGGGCCACCTGTGCGGCTGCCAGCTGGCCGCTGGCACCGGCCTTGTTCTCCACCACCACGCTTTGCCCCAGGGCCTCTGCCATGCGCGGTGCGATGATGCGCGCGATCAGGTCGGCGCCACCTCCGGCCGGGTAGGACACGATCAATGAAACAGGGCGTCCGCCGGCCAATGGCGGTGCCGCATGGCTGCCTGCCCAGGGCGCTGCAAGCGTGGCGCCAGCGGACAGCAGCAAGCCGCGGCGCGACAGGCCGCCAGGGCCTGGGCATTGAGGGCAATGGTTCATGGAGGTCTCCTTCAGGTGATGGTCACGGTGTAGTGAAAGGCATGGGCATCGCCGCGCGTGGTGCGCCATTCGATGCAGCGGCCCGCCAGGTCATGCGCAGCCCGTTGCACCACCACGCAAGGATGGCCGGCTGCCAGCTTCAGTTGCTGCGCCTGGGGCGCCGTCAGCACGCCGAAGCCGATGTCGTCCACGGCGCGGTGGACGTGAACGCCGCAGCGGCGCGCGAACATGGGGTACAGCAGGCTGTCCCATTGGTCCAGGGCGTCGTTTTCCAGTGCAGAGAACAAGTCCAGCGGCAACCAGAGGTCTTCCAGCAGGCAGGGCTGCCCGCCCAGCAGGCGCAGGCGTTGCAATCGCAGTACCGGTGCGCCCATGCCAATGCCAAGCTCCCGGGCAACGGTGGCCGTTGCGCCAACGCGCTTGCGCGAGAGGATGCGCGAGCTGGGTATCTCGCTCGCGCCACCATCAAAGCGAAAGAACCGCAGCATGGTGGCACCCGAGAGGCCCTGGCGTACGAAAGTGCCCTTGCCGTGAATGCGCTCGATCAGCCCTTGCTCCGCCAGCAGCTCCAGGGCATGGCGCATGGTGCCCAGCGCCACTTGATGCTGCGCGGCAAGCAGGTTCTCAGCTGGCAAGGCCGTCCCCGGGGGCCACTCTCCCGCCACGACGCGCGTACGCAGGGCGTTGGCAAGCGCGGCGTAGCGGCTCAGGCCGGGGATCGGCTCGACAACGACCAGGCTCAGGGGTTTATTCATCTATAGAACTATAGTCCTATAGATGACTTAAAGACCTAGGGTTTACGCCAACTTGGCGGCAGCATGCGCGGCGTCGCCCGGTCAATCCAGCGGAACGGTTTGAAGGTGTTCCGGCACGCGGCAAGCCCATCCCAAGTCCCGCTCGATGCGTTGCCTCAGGGCGTCGGAAGCCGCAGGCTCGCCGTGGGTGATGAAGGTTTGGCGCGGTGGCCGGTCGAAGCCACGCATCCAGTCGACGATCTCCGCGGCGTCGGCGTGGGCGGATAGCTGGTCCAGTACTGCGACTTGCGCGCGCACGGGTACATCCTCGCCATGGATGCGCACGGACCGGGCGCCCGCCACCATGGCTGCGCCACGCGTGCCGCCCGCCTGATAACCGGCAAAGATCACGGTGTTGCGGCGATCGGGTGCCAGGGCCTTCAAGTGGTGGACCACGCGCCCGCCGGTCGCCATGCCGCTGGCCGAGATGATCACCAGCGGAACGTGCCTTGAGCCCAGGGCGCGCGACTCGTCGGGCGTGCTGACGATGTGCGTATTCCGGAACAAGGACTCGGACCGCGCGGGCGTGAGCTTGTGTTCGTGCGGAAAACGTTGGTAGATCTCCGTGGCGTCCGCCGCCATGGGGCTGTCCAGATACACGGGCAAGGAAGGAATGGCCTTGCGCTCTTTCAGGAGCTGCAGGCAGTACATCAGGCTTTGCGCGCGGCCGACTGCAAAGGAAGGAATGAGAACGACACCGCCGCGCGCCGCTGTCTGGTTGATCAGGGCAGCGAGGGTCGAGAGCACGTCGTCGCGACGGTGCAGGCGGTCGCCATAGGTGGACTCGACCACCAGGAAATCGGCCTGCGGCGGCTTGTGCGGTGCTGGCAACACGAGGTCGTCCGGCCTTCCCAGGTCGCCGGAGAAAAGAATCGAACGATGGCCGTCGTCAATGCGGACAAGAGAGGAGCCCAGCATATGCCCCGATGGCGACAGCATGGCGTGAAGGCCCTTGGCTGGCTTGCAGTCTTGGCCGTAGTCGATCGGATGGAACAGCTGCAGGCACTTTTGCGCATCGGCACGGGTGTACAGCGGCAAGGCGGGGTGATGCCTGGAGAATCCATGTCGATTTGCGTAGGCTGCCTCTTCTTCCTGAAGGTGACCGCTGTCTGGCAGCAGGATGCGGCATAGCTCGCGCGTCGCCTGTGTGCAGTACACCTTGCCGCGAAAGCCGTTCCTGGCCAGCACCGGCAGATAGCCGCTGTGGTCGATGTGCGCGTGCGTCAGGATGACCGCATCGATGGTTGAGGGATCCAGCGGAAAAGGCGCCCAATTGCGCAAGCGCAACTGCTTGTAGCCCTGGAACAGGCCGCAGTCGACCAATACGCGCACACCTTGGTGCCGCAGCAAGTACTTCGAACCCGTGACGGTTCCAGTCGCGCCAAGAAACTGGAGATCCATGGAACGCTTCCGGGCTATTTCACGAGCAGCACCGGAACCGGGCTGTCCGCCGTGACCCGCTGCGCGACGGAGCCCAGCAAGATGCGGCCAAGAGCGCCATGGCCGTGCGTGCCCATCACGATCAGGTGCACCTTTTGTTTGCGCGCGGCCTTGATGATTTCCTCATCGGCTTTCCCGACCGTCCATTCCGAATGGTGCGCCCACCCATGTTTGTCCAGAAAGCGAGTGATGGGCTGGAGCACTTTCTCGGCTTGCTCGCGCTGGTAGTCGACCACGATGCGCTTGCCCAGCTGGTTGGCGATATGTGGCGGCAGGGCGGGCTGGACGTTCAGTACCACCAGACTCGCGGAGGGGTCGCGCAAGTTGTCATTGGCCAGCAGAAAGCCCAGTGCCTTCTTGGTGAAGCGGCTGCCATCGGCGGCCAGTAGGATGTGCATGTTTTCCTCCTTCGATCGTTGAATCGTTTCAGCGCAGTGCCATGGCTGGCAGCTTACGCAGTTGCGCCAGCACCTATCTTGATCCAAATCAAGGAAGGAGTTGTGCCGCCTGTTGGGTTGATGAAGGATTTGTGCGGTAGATTCACGGCACATTCAGCCCTGGAAGCATCCGTGCCGCTATCTCCGCTCCGACAAGCCGACGCCACTGCTCCTCCCGTTCAATCCCTGTCGATTGCCCTGGGAGTGGCCGCGGTGCTGACCTTGCTGGCCTGCCTGGCGCTGGCCGCCGGATGGCGCCCTGGCGTGCTGATCGGCGCCAGCGTGGTGTTGTCGGCCATCACGGCCGGGCTGGCACTGGTCCACATCGGCCGCGAGTCCGCACAGCGCGCCGCCAGCGGACGCGCCATGGACGGCGCGGCCGCGCGCTTCGCCGGCTTGCTCGACTCGGCGATGGATGCGATCGTCACGGTCGACGAGGCGCAGAACATCGTCTTGTACAACCAGGCCGCCGAGAGAATCTTCGGCTGGCCGACCGCACAGATGCTGGGCCAGCCCTTGGCGCGGCTGATCCCGGAGCGCTACCACGCCGACCATGGGGCGCACGTCAGGCGCTTTGGCTCAACCGGAGTCTCCAACCGGCGCATGGGCGGTTCTTCCGTGGTCTACGGCCAACGGGCCAACGGTGAAGAGTTCCAGATGGACGCGTCGATCTCGCAGCTGGCCACTTCCGATGGCAGGCTGTTCACTGTCATCCTGCGGGACGTCAGTGAGCGCCTTCGCTCCGCGCAGGAACTGGAACGCCTCAGCTCGCGACTGGCCGGCCTGCTGGATTCGGCCATGGACGCCATCATCACCGTGGACGAGGCACAGCGCATCGTGCTGTACAACCAGGCGGCCGAAAAAATCTTCGGTCGTCCCGGCAAGGACATGCTGGGCCAGACGTTGGACCAGTTGATGCCCACGCGCTTTCGAAGTGGCCATGACGGCCATATTCGCCGTTTTGGCACGACTGGAACGACCTCGCGGCGCATGGGAGACGGGACCGTGCTCCACGGCCTGCGTGCCAATGGCGAGGAGTTTCCGATGGAAGCCTCCATCTCGCAGCTGGAGACGGCGGATGGCCGCCTGTTCACCGTCATCCTGCGCGACGTGACCGAGAGGGTACGGGCGCAGGAAGAGCTGAGCGCCTTCGCCGCCGAGGCCCATGCTCTGCGCGAGGGCGAGAAGACGCGCATCGCGCGCGAACTCCACGACGAACTCGCGCAATCGCTCACAGCGCTGAAGATGGACACGATCTGGCTGCGGGACAACTTGAGTGTGGCGCCGCAGCCGATTGCCGCGAAGCTGGGCGGCATGCTCTCCATGCTGGATACGACGGTGGCCGCGACCCGCCGCATTGCCGCCGATCTGCGGCCGCTGCTGCTGGACGATCTGGGCCTGGTGCCGGCGATCGAATGGCTGGTCCACAATTTCACCCAGCGTACCGGCGTGGCGTGCACGCTGGCGGCCGATGAGGAACTGCAATTGCAGGAGCCCTATGCGACCGCGGTATTCCGCATTGTTCAGGAATCCCTGGCCAATGTGGCCAAGCATGCCCAGGCCACGCAGGTGCAGGTGCAAGTCGACCGGACGCCGCAGGCCGTCATGCTCCGCGTAAGCGACAACGGCCTGGGTTTCGCGGTGGCGGCGCCGCGCAAGCCGCACTCGCTCGGGTTGATGGGATTGCGTGAACGGGCGCAGCTGCTGAAAGGAAGTATCGTGATTGAAAGCACACCCGGGCGCGGCACGCGCATTGAAGTCCAAATTCCCCTGACAGGGTCGGGAGCAACGAATTGACCAGGTTAGTCATTGCCGATGACCACGCCATCGTGCGCGAGGGGCTCAAGCGCATCGTCGCTTCAGCCGAAGACCTTGAGGTCATCGGCGAAGCGGCCGACGGCGGCGAAGTCATGCTGCGCGTGCGTGAGAACGACTTTGATGTGCTGGTGCTGGATCTGTCCATGCCCGGGCGCAGCGGCATGGAGCTGATCAAGCTGGTGCATGCGGAGAAGCCCAAGCTGCGAATCCTGGTGCTGAGCATGCACCAGGAGCTGCAGTACGCTGTGCGCGCCATCAAGAACGGTGCCAGCGGCTACCTGACCAAGGAAAGCGCACCCGAGCAACTGGTCATGGCGATCCGCAAGCTTGCCGCCGGCGGCGCCTTCGTCACGCCCGAAGTGGCCGAACAACTCGCCCTGGGCGTTATGCCGGGCGCGACGGACAGGCCGCATGAGAACCTGTCGGACAGGGAGTTCGAAGTACTTCGCCTGCTGCTGACTGGGCTGTCCGTGACGGATATCGGGGTTCGGCTCAATCTCTCGGTGAAAACAGTCAGTACGCACAAGGCCAATCTGATGCAGAAGATGGGTTTGCAAAACCAGAGCGAGTTGATTCGCTACGCCTTGAAGCACGGGCTGACGGATCCCCTGGAGCCCTGACCGCTCGGAAAATTCCTAGCCGCTGCAGGACAACTGGAAGGCCCGATCAGGACAGATCCTAGGCTTCGTTTAGGCGTGCGCCGATGGTGCAACTGGCAGGCAGCGACGACAGTAGAGACATGCCTGAACGCTGTGTCCCCGTCAAAGTTTTCCTCGCCGATGACTCTGCTCTCATTCGCGAGCGCATCGCGGCGTTGCTCGAATCGCGGGGAATGGTCGTTGTCGGGCAGGCCGAAACACCTCTGGGGGCCATCGACGGCATCGCGGCCTCGCTGCCGGACGTCGTGGTGCTCGACGTTCAGCTCGAAGGCGGCAGCGGCCTGCAGGTCTTGCTCGGCGTGAAAGCACGCGCGCCGGCAATCGCCTTCGTTGTTTTCAGCAACAACGCAGGTCCGGCCTACCGAAAGCGCTACCTTGAAGCCGGCGCCAACCGCTTCCTGGACAAAAGTTCCGAATTCGATCAGCTTGCGCAGGCTGTGGCCGATGGGCCGCGGCTGAACAACTCAAATGCATCTACTGGAGGATAAAGCCATGCTCACCGCCATGCCCGAAGCGCCCGCAAAGCTAGTGCGTTTTGCACCGAACTACCCCGGCACCCCCATCGTGCCCGCCACAACCTTGAAGACCACCTGCACGGCTTGCCATTTGCGTGAGTTGTGCCTGCCATGTGGCCTGGCAGGCTGCGATGTCGAGCGCCTGGACCAGCTCATGTTCTCGCGCAGGAAGGTCAAGGAAGGCCAGGCGCTCTACGATGAAGGCGCCAGGTTCCAGTTCATCTTTGCGGTGCGCAGCGGAACCTTCAAGTCCTGCATGTCGCTGGCGGATGGACGCGAGCAAGTCAGCGGGTTTTATCTGGCCGGCGAGCTCATGGGCCTGGATGGTGCTGCCCACGGCACGCATTCCAGCAGTGTCATCGCGTTGGAGGACAGCGAAGTCTGTGCCATTCCGTACGCCCAGCTGACCGAGGTGGCCGCGGGCAGCAGCAGCATGCAACACATCGTCAGCCGCCTGATGAGCCGTGAGATCGTGCGCGAGCACAGCCTCATGATGTTGTTGGGCAGCATGAACGCCGAGGAGCGGCTCGCCGCTTTCCTGCTGAACTTCTCGCAACGCCTGAAAGCCCGTGGCTTCTCCGCCAGCGAGTTTCACCTGCGCATGTCGCGTGCCGAGATCGGCAGCTACCTGGGCCTGAAGCTGGAAACCGTCAGCCGTACGTTCTCAGCATTCCAGCAGCGGCGCTTGCTCGAAGTCGACAAGCGCCATATCCGGATCACCAACATGGAAGTCCTTGCGCGGGGAATCGAATCGCGCTTGCATTGAAACCGTGATTTCGGGGAGTCAGGTACGGTAGAGGGCATTTCAAGATCCAGCGCCTTGCTCATGCGCCGCCTGGCAAGCGGTGCAGCAGGCCGCTTCGGGCATGGCCTTCAAGCGCCGCAAGTCGATCGGTTCGCCGCAGCGCTGGCATAGGCCGTAGCCATGGTTTTCCAGGCGGCGCCGGGCGGTCAGGACTTGCTCGAATTCGTGCGCGGCGTTCTCGGCCTTGGCCTCATTCAGGACCGCCTGCGATTGCTTCTCCGCCATGTCCTTGAAATCGACGACCTCGCCAGATCCGTCTTCGGCCGCGGTGCCTGCCAGATCGTCGCTGGCGCGCAGAACGGCGCCGAGCTCTGCTTCGCGCTGCGCGAGTTTTTGGCGGAAGTACCCCGCCAGGCTGCTGTCATATGTTTGCATGTGAACCCCATTGCTGTTGCGGTTCATTCTGGGTGCTGCAAGTGCGCGTGCCCTTGATCTGGCTCAAAAGAACTGTTGGTCAAGGCACCGCGCTGGTTGGCGAGGGAACGCAAGGCGGCCTCGTCTCGAATGGAAACCTGGCGGCGGCTGACCTCCAGGATGCGATCGGCGGCCAGCTTTGATAGCGTGCGGCTCACCGTTTCAAGCGTCAGCCCCAGATAGCTGCCGATTTCTTCGCGCGTCATGAGCAGCACCAACGTGGCCCCAGAGAATCCGCGCGCCCGCAGGCGCTGCGCCAGGTTCAGCAAGAAGGCTGCAAGGCGCTCTTCTGCCCGCATGCTTGCCAGCAGCAGCATCACGCCGTGCTCGCGCACAATCTCACCGCTCATGAGACGGTGCACGTGGTGTTGGAGCCCGCTGAACTCGCGAGACAACTCTGCGATGCGCTCGAACGGCATGACACAGACCTCCGAGTCCTCCAGCGCGACGGCGTCACAACTATGCTGGTCTTGCACAATACCGTCCAATCCCAAGATTTCGCCCGTCATCTGAAAGCCGGTGACCTGGTTGCGCCCATCGGCAAATGCTACGCAAGTCTTGAAGAAACCGGTGCGAATGGCGTAGAGCGCGCTGAAGCCATCGCCGTGCCGGAACAAGGTGTCGCCACGCTTGACCTTCAGCCGCGCCATGACGATTTCGTCCAGACGCGCGAATTCGCTGGGAGCCAGTCCCAGCGGCATGCACAAGTCGCGCAAAGTGCAATTGGAGCAGGCGATCTTCAAACTCGACGGATGTATTTGCATCTTTTGTGCTCCAGGCAAGGCGCGATTTGCGCTTGCTCAAATTGTCGAGCCCGCCGGGTGAGCGAGGTTGACCCAGATCAAGCGCCGACCTGTCGTCGTGCGGCACATTGAGGGTTACCATGAGTTCCTCCCGCATTTCCCCCGAACTCGCCATCAGTGTGTTTCGCGTGGCGCGCGAAGGCATCATGGTGACGGACCAGGAAAACCGCGTGGTGGCAGTCAACCCGGCATTCACCGCGATCACCGGCTACACCGAGGAGGAGGTGGTCGGCGAGAACCCCAGGCTGCTCTCTTCGGGCCTGCAGGACAAGGCGTTCTACGAAGCACTATGGCACTCGCTCAAGACGAGCGGCAGTTGGCGCGGACGGCTATGGAACCGGCGAAAGTCGGGAGAACGCTATTCGCAGTTGCTGAACATTTCGGTGGTCTGCGATGAATCGGGCCGTGTCATCAACCACATTGCGCTGTTTTCCGATATCAGCGACATCGAAGAATATGAACGCGATCTGCGGCGCATCGCCCATCATGACCTGCTCTCGGGCTTGCCGAATCGGCGATTGCTGCTGGACCGGTTGCAACAGGCGCTTGCCCAGGCGCGCCGCAATCAAAGGTTGATGGCTGTTTGCTACCTGGATCTCGATGGTTTCAAGGGCGTCAACGACCTATTCGGCCATGATGCCGGTGACGACCTTCTGGTCGAAACCGCGCGCAGGCTGGAGGGGAGTGTGCGGGCTGGCGACACCGTGGCTCGCCTGGGCGGTGACGAGTTCGTCCTGCTGCTGCTGGGGCTGAGTGACCTGGGCGAATGTGAGCGGGTGTTGCAGCGGGTGCTGGTCAATATCGCAGCCCCTGTCCGTCTTGGCACGAACGAAGCGCGCGTTACGGCCAGCATCGGCGTGGCGCTGTTCGCGCCCACGCAGACAAGTGACGCCGATGCCGAAGAGTTGCTGCGTCGTGCCGACGGTGCGATGTATGCGGCCAAACGTGCTGGACGAAACCGGTACCGGATCGCTGGCGCGCAATAGCACCCGTTTCGAGGTCGGCGGCGGCGTCAGTGCGCCATCAATACCGGCAGCGTCATGGTGCGCAACACCGTGCGCGAGGTTCCGCCCAGTACCCATTCACGCGCCCGACTGTGGCCGTAGCAACCCATCACCAGGAGGTCGGCTTGCAAGTCAAAGGCCCGCGACAGGAGCAGATCGGCAAGCTCGGGTGGCTCGCTCGCGTCGCTGTGCCATTGCGCCCGGACACCATGCTGGCGCAGGTAGCTGTTCAGGTCGAGCCTGGCACCCTGGACGGTGGCGTCGGGCGCCGCCCAGCTCAGGATGTGGACGCTGCGCGCCCGTTGCAGGAGCGGCAGGGCCGCCGCCACCGCGCGCGCCGCTTCGCGTGACGCGTTCCAGGCAATCACCACGGTTTCACCGATGCGGTCGAAGGTGCCGGTGTAGGGAATGATCAATCCGGGCTTGCCGCTGGTGGCAATCACGGCCTCGGCGAAGTCAGCGGGGACCTCGTCCGACTCGGCTCCGCTGGGTTCGTGTTGGCCAAGGACGAGCAGGTCGGCAAACAAGGCCTGTTGGGCGAACGCGCCGATCACCGGTGGCTCATCCACTTCGCTCCAGGCAGCCAGCGGCTCACCCTGCCTGGCTGCGGCATCGAAGATGGCGCGGGCCCGGCCACGTCGTTCGTCGTCAATCGCCTGAATCCGGACGGCAAAGTCCGAGGCTACGCCGCCGGGGTAGGGCATGGCCACGTAGCTTGGTGTTGCCGCATAGAGCGCGGTCAGGGCAGCGCCGTGCTGCTGCGCCAGGGCGCGGGCCACGTCCAGCCGGGTACGGCTGCGCCCGGTTGCGTCAAGGTGGACGAGCAGTTGCTGGTAGCTGGCATTCATGTGATATCTCCTTGGGGGTGGGCGAGTGATCTTGTCGTGTCAACGCAGCAGAAGGGCGCCCGCGCCTTCGCCAGCCGGTTGGAACGGCCCGAGCGGATTGGTTTGTCGTTCGACCCGATCGGTGTGGGCCTGGCCGGCAAAATTTCGAAACAGAACGGTGTCGTCGCTGACCACGATCAGGGCCTCGAACCACCATCCACGCACGTACGTGGTGCGCCGCAGGTTGAAGAAATCGAGCCAGAAGTTGCCCTCGCGCCGACGGTCCTGCCGCTCGAACCTGAACAGATAGCCGCGGCACGCGGTTTGCGCATCCACGCATTGCCGGATGCCGGGATCGAGCTTGAGCAATGGCACATTGGGATGCGGCGTCAGGCGCGCCACGATCTCAGGGTAGGGAATCAAGGTCATGTTGGTGCCTGACTGCACATCGAAGCCCAATGCCTTGAGCTCCGGGCTGCGGGTCTGCAGCGCGACGATGCGCTGCGCCGCATCGCGTGCTTCTTCAAACGTGGCAAACGCCACCGGTGTATTGGTTTGCCCGCGCGGCAGCAGCGAGGAGCACGCCCCCAGAAGTGCACAAACCAGCAGCGTGGAGTGGCAGAGAAGACGCATGCAGCTCAGTTGACTGGCTTTTCTTCTGAACGGATCACCAGCACGGGCGTGGGCGCCGTCCGGATAATTTGTTCCGCGCCGCTGCCCAGCAATACCCGGCCAATGCCACGTCGGCCATGTGTTCCGACGACGACCAGGTCGGCCTTCCACTCACGCGCTTCGTCGGCAACCGTTTCGCCAAGGCGACGGCCGGGCGCATCAATCAGCCGCGTATCACTGGGTACACCGGCGGCCCGGGCGATGGCCAAACCATCCTCCAGTGTTTTTGCCGCACCCTGGCGCGCGATTTCCATCAGCTTGCCCGAATATTCGTAGCCACTGATGTAGGCCAGATCGTCCAGCGCAAAGATCAGTCGCACCTGCCCGCCATCGTCGCGCGCAATTTGAAGCGCCGCCACCAGAGCCTTGTTTGACGTTTCGCTGCCGTCGACCGGGACAAGAATTCGTTGAAACTTTGACATGGCTGACTCCAGGTTGGTTGAGGTTTTCCCATTGTTGGAGCGTGGTGCTTGTGCCGTCTTGACGCAGATCAAATGCGCAAGCGTTGCGGCTGGAGTGCACGCAGATTCTTCGCGCCGGGCTTGATCCAGCGCAAATGCCGCGCTACTGCGCTCCATAGACTCAAGTTCGTCCCCCGCACGCTTATTTCTATCCAGGAGATTCACATGGCCCCGATTCGTACCCTTGCCGCCCTTGCGAGCCTTGCCCTCATCTCTGCTTGCGCCACGGTTGCCGCGCCTGCCGGTGGCCCAGGCCCGGCCAAGGCTGATGAGCACGCAAGCCATCACCCGGCCGACACCGCCGCGGCGCCGGCAGCTGCTC
This sequence comes from Burkholderiaceae bacterium, assembly GCA_035476635.1. Classification (GTDB taxonomy): domain Bacteria; phylum Pseudomonadota; class Gammaproteobacteria; order Burkholderiales; family Burkholderiaceae_C; genus DATILI01. The sequence continues at coordinate 14,270 of DATILI010000101.1, forward strand.
CCGCAGCAGCGCACGAGCGCATGAAGGCGATGAAGCAAATGCACGACAAGATGATGAACGGCATGGGCGCCAAGCCCGGCGCGGGCGAGGCGGGCGCTACGCTGAAAGATCTCGCGCAACGCCAGCAAATGCTGGAAAGCCGCATGGAGATGATGCAGATGGCGATGGACATGATGATGCAGCGCATGCCCGGTGCCGCTGCGCCGGCGAGCAAGTAGTTCCTACCCGGGTTTGCCGTCGATTCGCGGGCGCGTCAGCACAGTCCAATAGTGCCATCCATACAGCGCGAAGCCTGCCGACCACAGCGTGGCCGAGCAGAGCACGGCATGCACGAGCCATTGCGGCATCGCCAGCGGCACCACCACGCGGACCAGTGCGGCGCCGGCAACAAGCAGGTAGCAGGCGATGTCCCAGCGGTCCGCCTGCAGCAGGCGGCCGGTGTGGCCGCGCGCGGTGCGCGTCATCATGCCGATGATGAGCCCGCCGGCGGCGCCCACGGTCAGTGCGTGGGCCGCCAGGGAGGGCGCCACCCAGCCGATCTCTGCAAGGCCGCGCAGAGTCAGGTGCACCGCAATCCACAGGTAGGCGATGTGCAACACCCAGACCAGCGGGACCCGAAGAGTCATCCAGGGCCGCCACAGCGCCCAGCGGGCCAGGTGGGCCAGCGCGCAGGCAGCCGCGAGCATGGCCAGCAGCGTACCGTGCAGCTGCAGCGCGTCCGCGGCCAGCAGGAACAGCGTCGAGGCCAGCACCAGCTTCTCAAGGAGTGGATGCCGGCTCGCTTTCGCACCGGGCACGCCGTTGTTTGTGAACATCGGGATCACGCGGCCGGCCATCACGGCCATGATGAACAACACCCCATCCAGCGCGACCTGTATGCCGATCCAGCCGGGAAATTGAACAACACCGAGTTGCTCCAGGTGAATCGCCAGCTGTGCCGCGGACAGCAAGAGGAGCAGGGCGATGAAGAAATAGTTTCGGCGCTGGCCTGATGCCAGGAAGGGAATTGCCAATGCGATCGCCGCGGCCAGGGGAAACGCGGCATTCACGACGGCGGCGGTCCATCCGTAGGGCGTGAGCACCAGCATGCGCCCTGCCACCCACAGCGTGGCCAGCGCGGCGAGCGGCCAGCCTGTGAGCGTCGGCCGATTCGTCCAGTTCCGCCCCGCCGTCAACAGGAAACCCACGACCACCGCAAGCGTGAAACCGAACAACATCTCGTGCGCATGCCAGATCGGTCCCTGCAAGTAGGGGCGTCCCAGCCAACCGGAAAACTGCAGCGCCCACAAGGCGATGGATAGCGCGCCGAAAATACTGGCGAGGAGATAGAACGGGCGAAAGCCGAGCTGCCACAAGGCAAACCCCAACGGTTTGGCGCCTGCGTGTCGCGGTTCTTCGAATTTGATGAAGGCAGTCATGGGACGCTTCATGCCGCGTCCGCAGGCATGCCGGGCGGCACCACGCCGCCTACCAGCCATCGCAGCAGGTCGTGCACGGGGCGTATCTCGTTGCCAAAAGGCAGTTTTCCGGCGCCCCGGAAGAACAGCCCTTTGCGCTGATCGCCCGCCATCGCGTGCCCCAGTACCTTGTCAATGCAGAACTGCCCCCAGGCCGCGTTGCCGTCGCGCAGGCCGCAATGCGCCAGGCAGTCGAACCACATGGTGCAGTGCTGTTTGGCGTGGGCGGCCGATTGGAGTCGGGCCTCCAGGCGCAGGTACTTGTCCAGCCACGGCGTTCGCACGGCCCTTGCGGGCAAGCCGGCAACACTGGTGAATTCGACGATGTCCTGCGGCCTGGCTTGCGCCAGGACGCGCTTGAAGCCGATGTCGGCGTCGCACTCGGCGGTGACGGCAAACGCCGTTCCCAGTTGCGCGCCAGCGGCGCCCAGCGCCTGCAGACGCTGGATGTCCTCCAGCTTTTCGATGCCGCCAGCCGCGATCAGCGGAATCTGGCCGCGCAGGCCCGCTGAATCGAAGAAGGCAAGCACCTGCGGGATCACGACGTCGAAGTCGAAGCGCCTGTCGTTCAGGTCGGCAAGCTTGGCCGCACCCAGGTGCCCACCTGCCAGGCCCGGGTGTTCGATCACGATGGCGCAAGGCAGGCGACCCTTCTTCTCCCACTTGCGCACGACCAGCTGCACGCCGCGCGCATCCGAAAGAACCGGGATCAATGCGGTTTGCGGATGCTCGCGCGCCAGCTCAGGCAAGTCCAGCGGCAGGCCGGCACCCACCACGATGGCATCGGCGCCACTGGCCAATGCTTGCCGCACATAGGGTTCGTAGGCGCTCACGGCCTTCATGACGTTGACGGCGATGAGACCGTGGCCGCCGGACAGAGCGCGCGCGCGGACGATTTCCCGGTCCAGCGCCACGAGATTGGCAGCGTCGATCTGCGCACGCGCCTGGGTATCGCCGTCCAGATCGGCAGTCTGTTCCATCAGGTCCGGATGCAGGCGGCGCAGATCCACAGCGGAGATCGTGCCAACCGCGCCAAGGCCGGCGACGGTACCAGCCAGGCCGCCGGCCGATACGGCCACGCCCATGCCGCCCTGGACGATGGGGACCAGGTCCCGGCCGTTCAGCCGCAGGGGATGCAAGCCGGACCGGCACGCCAGGGCGCGCAAGGCGGCGATCGGCTCGGCGTGGCCGGTTTCCCGGGGTTCAGTTGGAAATGACTTGTCCATCGTGCTCCACATAAGGTTGATACGGGCCGGTGCCGCCATGCGAGGCTACCGAGGCGGGCAGGAAGCCACCTTGCTGTGGATCAAACACATGCACTTCTTCCACCTCGATCATGTAGCGCCAGCCACAGGCGATGATGCGCTGCAACCGTTTCTTGATGTGTGTCAAATGCGAATTGCGCGATTTCCACTACCTTGTGGATGACGCGGCTTCAGTTGTTCTGGCCGCAATTTGCGGCATTGCCGCCCATCCATCGACTTGTGAGGTAACCCCATGAAAGCGCTACACGCCATCGAAGACCGGTCCGTCATCGACGCGCCGCTGACCAGCTTCTCGCAATGCCATTCGGGAATTCTCGGGCGCTTGCAGTCCCTGACGGCGCTGCCCGAGTTGGCGGTGGCCGCCCAGCGGTCGCGCGCCATTGCCACGGATACGCTGGCTTTGTTTGGCAAAGCAATCATGGAGCACCATGCGGATGAAGAAAACGAGTTGTTCCCGGCGGTGTTGCACAGCGCCGCCAAGGGCGAGGAAAAGCTTCGAGTGGCAACAATCGTGCGGCGTCTCGTTTCCGAGCATCGCGCCATCGAAGCGGCGTGGAAAACTCTGAAACCCGGTGTGGAAGCTGCGGCAAGCAGCAAGCCGGGCGCGCTGGATGCGCAGGAGGTTGCAGCGCTGGTGGACGCGTACGTGGCGCATGCGCGCTACGAGGAGCAGGAGTTCCTGCCGCTGGCCGAGACGATCCTGGGGCGCGATGCCAATCACCTGGCCGCGCTGGGCTTGAGCCTGCATTTGCGGCATTCGCCAATGGCCTACGGCTACATCTAGGGGCAACGGCGTTGGCCGCACCGCACCGGAAGGTGCGGCCTATGACCGGCCTACGCCGATCGGGGCCGGAGCGTTCGTGACGATCTTGGTGAACAGGCGGTCATAGGTCGGGTCGAGATGATTTGCATTGGCAAAAGGATCTCGATTGGCGGCGAATGCCGCATTCAGCTCCGTCCAATCGGCCTGCGCAAGCACCCTTTGCGCCGCTGGCAGGACGACGGTTTCCTCGATCCGCATGTGCTCGAGGTAGAAGCCGACATAGGCGCGGGCCGATTCGGCGAAGGCGTTCATGCGGCATTCCCCGAGCATCTCCCACGCCAGCAAGGCGTGTTGCAGCGAATGGATCAGGCCTTCGCCCCGTGCATGGTCGCGCTCCAGCTGGCTGATCGTGGACGCCACTTCCGGGGCCAAGCGTGCAACCCGAGGAAACAGGAGCTTGGATTCCTTCGGATGGTGCAGCTTCTCGGGGAACTCGTCGATGTAGAAAAGCATGGCGCGAAGCACATCAAAGAACCGTTCCGGCTCATCCCCCGGGCCGCGCTCCAGCATGAGAAGAACGGAGCGCAGCATGGCGCGCAGCGCTGCGTGCTCGTTCAGCAGCGTGTGCAGGGCGTTCTCGGAATCGCCTGGCGAATGAGATGGAGCAGGTGGCGACGTGATGGATGGAGTCATGATGTGGGTCTCCGCGTTGATAGTTTCAGTGTTGATCGCCATGGCACGCCTGGTGTTGACATTGATCAATCGTTTGCGCGATATCTGCCGAGCAGGTTCGCCAACGCCGTTCGCCGCTCAAAGCGGTTGCACGATGCTGGCTTGCTGCATCGGAGGCAACTGGTCTTGCATCCATTCACACCATTCGGCCACTGCTTCGTCGCCGCTGCCGGCGCGCGGATTGTCGGCCAGGTCGGGCCAGCGCCGCTGGCACGCGTTGACGATGCTTTGCAGCTCCCACAGTGCTTCGCGCCCGATCAGCCCGAGTTCCGCGAGGCCCTCCGCATCGTCGCCCAGGCTCTGCACCAGTTGCGCGTGTCCGCCGGGTTGGTTGCCGGCCTCCGTCAACGAACGCACCAGCGCCTGCAGCCGGGAGTCCAGCAGCCTGGCCGGACCGTTGGCGCCATCTGCGAATTCCGTGGCCGGGATCGTCATCTTCAGGGCGGACCACTTCTCCACCGCGCTTGCGAGAAGTTCGCCATACTGGTATACCAGCGCCGCGGGTCGATTGACCGACTGGCGCAGGGCGTCCTCGCGCAGCAGGGGCATCAGATAGCCGACCAGCGTGGCGTCGAACATGCGGTGCTTCAGGCGCAATACCAGGGAGAGTTTTTGCGCCGGCGCGCGCTTGTGCTTGTGGAACAGGGCGGCAACCACCACGGCCAGCAGGAGGATCTTGCCAAGCGGCGAGATCGCCGCGCCTTGCAAGCCGCGCGGGTAACCGCTGCCGTCGTGCCGTTCATGGTGCTCCAGTACCGCGGTCTCGACTTCACGCGGATAGCTCTGGCAGTTGCGCACCATCAGCATGGAGGTAATCGGGTGCGCAACCAGGTGCGTGCGCTCCAGGCCGGTCAATCGGTATTGGGGATCGCGCCAAGCCGGGTGCATGTGCAGCATGCCGATGTCGTGCAGCAGTGCGGCGGATGCGACCGCATCCAGCACTTCCGGCCGCAGCTCGCTGCGCATTCCCAGGAACAGGGCGACCAGCGTCATCTCAAGGCTGTGCTGAAAAAGATCCGGCTGCTGCTCGCGCATGAGCGTGAGTTTGAAGGCCATGGGGCGCGGCAGCCGCAAGCGGCCCAACGGGGCGGCCAGCACATCGGGTGACTTCAATCCCGAGGCCAGCAAGCGGGGCAGGGGTGCATCGGCGAGCAGGGCGCGGGCGGCCGCCTGCAGGCCGGCGGCATCCACCGCGCCCTCGACGGTCAGCTGGCTATCGATGGGTTCGCGCAGTTTGTGCTGCACCAGCCGCTCGTACAGCCGGCTGTCGATGGGTACGCCTTTTTCCACCAGCTTGATTCCGCTGGCGCTGTAGATCGCGCCTTCGGCCATGACGACGCGTTTGTCGCCCAGATCGGCAACCGCGCGAAGGTAGTGCTCCGTGTCGATGGGTTCCGCGGCGTTGTCTTCCATGGGTCACTGTTTGTTCAGCGCAGCACCAGCACGGGAATGTGCGACTGCGTCAGCACCTGCTGCGTCTCGCTGCCCAGCAGCAGGCGCTTGATCCCGCGGCGACCATGCGATGCCATCACGATCAGGTCGCACTTGTTCTTCCTTGCCGTCGCGATGACGGACTCGGCCACCATGTCCGACTTCAGCGTCACGGCCTTGGTCTTGACGCCCTCGGCCTCGGCCTTGACCTTGACGGCTTCGACAATGGCCATGCCGTTCTCGGCCCATTGCCGTTCCACACGGGCGACGTCTTGATTGCTCATCGCGAGGGATCCTTCAAAATAGCTTTCAGGATAGCGCGGAACGACCTTCAGCGCCACCAGATCGGCGCTGAGCGTCGAAGCGAGGGCGATCGCGCTGTTGACGGCTTTTCTTGACAGGTTCGAGCCATCGGTGGCCACCAGAATACGTTGGTACATACGGAACTCCTTCGAGTTGATGGGCTTGTGGTGCCAGCGTAGTGCGCCTGACGGCCTCTCGGCTTGATCCATGTCAAGTGCCGTCAAGAGTTGCGCGGATAGTCTTGGCCTCCATGCAGACCGCGCTCGCAGTGCTCGATGATCCAGAGGAATGGCCCGCGTTCAGCCGTGAACTGCCGGGCGAATCGGGCTGCTGGGAGTCGGGTGTGGCCTTGCAAGGCATGCACTGCGCCGCATGCGCACTGACGATCGAGGCCGCGCTGCGTTCCGTCCCCGGGGTCCTGGGGGCCGATGTCAGCAGCGCCAGCCGCCGGGCGCGTGTGCGCTGGCGCGCCGGTGCGACCCAGCCGTCGGCCTGGATGCTGGCGATTCAGCATGCGGGCTATGGGGCGGTGCCGGCCATCGACGGCGACAGCCACGAGCGCCGCCGCCTGGAGACCCGCAGCGCACTGTGGCGTTGGCTGGTCGCCGGCTTTTGCATGATGCAGGTGATGATGTACGCGACGCCCGCCTACGTTGCAGAGCCGGGCGACATCACGCCGGACATGCAGCAACTGCTGCGCTGGGCGTCCTGGGTGCTGACACTGCCGGTACTGGCATTCTCCTGCGGACCGTTCTTCCGGCAGGCCTGGCGCGACTTGCGCGGCCTGCGCATCGGCATGGACCTGCCGGTGGCGCTGGGCATCCTCGTGACCTTCGCCGTCAGCTCGGCCGGCACCTTCGACGCCTCCGGCATTTTCGGTCGCGAGGTGTACTTCGACTCGTTGACCATGTTTGTCTTTTTCCTGCTCACGGGCCGCTGGCTGGAGACACGCCTGCGCGAGCGCACCGCCGGCGCGCTGGATGCCTTGATGAACAGGTTGCCCGACCGCGTCGAGCGCCGGCGTGCCGACGGCGCGTTCGAGGCGGTCGCACTGCGTCGCCTGCGCGCCGGCGACGTCATGCGCGTGCAGCCCGGAGAGGCATTTCCCGCCGACGGCATCGTGCTGCGCGGGCGCACCTCGGTCGATGAAGCGCTGCTGACAGGGGAGTCACGGCCGGTACCGCGCAGCCCCGGTGGCGAGGTGATCGCGGGCAGCTACAACCTGTCCGGGGTGGTGGAGGTGGATGTTCGGCGCATCGGTGCGCAAACGCGCTTTGCGCAGATCGTCGCGCTGATGGAAAGCGCTGCGCTCGACAAACCCGCCCTTGCCCGTCTGGCGGATCGCATCGCCACGCCGTTCCTGGCGGCTGTGCTGCTGGCCGCCGCCGGCGCCTGCGCATTCTGGTGGACGCGCGATCCTGGCCATGCGCTGATGGTCGCGGTGGCCGTGCTGGTGGTCACCTGCCCGTGCGCACTGTCATTGGCCACGCCGGCCGCCATGCTGGCCTCGGCCGGTGCGCTGGCCCGCCAGGGCATCCTGGTGCGCCGCCTGCAGGCTTTCGAAGCGCTGGCCGGAGTCGACACGGTCGTGTTCGACAAGACCGGCACGCTCACCCGCGAGGCCTTGGCGCTGTCGGCCATTCGCTGCCGCGACGATCATTCCGAGCAGCGGGTGCTGGCCATGGCGGGCGCCTTGGCGCAGCTGTCGCGGCATCCCGTTTCGCGCGCCATCGCGTCGGCGGCGCAGAGCGCCGAAGCCGCGCTGTGCTGGCATGCCAGCGGCGTCAGCGAATCGGCCGGGGAGGGGGTCTGCGGCACCGTGGCCCCGGGCGCCCGGGCCGACTTTGCCCCGGCGGCATTGCGCCTGGGTTCGGCCGCGTACTGCGGCGTGGCCGGGCCCGAATGCGATGTCCTGTCGGCCACGCTGAGCGACGCACAGGGCTGGCTCGCCACCTTTGAACTGCAGGAGATGCTCCGCCCGGACGCCCATGCCGCGGTGCAGGCCTTGCGCGCCGAGGGCATCGACGTGTGGCTGCTCTCCGGGGACAGCCAGCCGGCCGTCGCCCGCATTGCGGGCCAGGTGGGCATCGTCCAGGCCAGGGGTCGCTGCATGCCGCAGGACAAGCTGGCGGCGTTGCGCACGGCCCAGCAGGAGGGGCGCAAGCTCGCCATGGTGGGCGATGGCTTGAACGATGGCCCGGTGCTCGCGGGTGCGGACGTGTCCTTTTCCTTCGGCCAGTCGGTGCCGCTGGCGATGGCCAAGGCCGACTTTGTGCTGCCGGCGGATCGCCTGATGGCCGTGGTGCAAGCCCTGCGGCTGGCCCGGCGCACGCTGCGCGTGGTGCGCCAGAACCTGCTGTGGGCCGCGGCGTACAACGCGGTCTGCGTTCCCCTGGCGGTCGTCGGCTGGCTGCCGGCCTGGGCCGCGGGCCTCGGCATGGCGGCCAGTTCCTTGCTGGTGGTCGTCAACGCCTTGCGCCTGGCGGATCGCCATGCCATGCCAGGAGCTGATTGATGGACATCCTGTTCCTGCTCATTCCATTGTCGGTGGCGCTGGTCCTTCTCATTCTTGGTGGCCTGTGGTGGGCGGTCGCGCATGGCCAGTTCGACGGCATCGAGCAGGAAGGCGAACGAATTCTTCGCAGCGATTGACTTATGTCAAAACCAGCGCGGCCCGCCCGGCCGACACTGCCGACACAACGTAGAGGTACCTCATGGATTCTTCGCAAATACAAGCCGCAAATTACAACGACACGGTGGTGCGCCAGTTCTCCATCATGGCCGTGGTCTGGGGTGTCGTCGGCATGCTGGTGGGCGTGTTCATCGCGGCGCAGCTGGCCTGGCCGGAGCTGAACTTCGGCATTCCCTGGCTGAGCTACGGCCGCCTGCGGCCGCTGCATACGAACGCGGTGATCTTCGCCTTTGGTGGCTGCGCGTTGATGGCCACCAGCTTCTACGTGGTGCAACGCACGGGCCAGGTGCGGCTGTTCGCCGGGCCGCTGGCATCGTTCACCTTCTGGGGCTGGCAGGCGGTGATCGTGGCCGCGGCCATCAGCCTGCCGCTGGGCTACACCACCGGCAAGGAGTACGCAGAGCTGGAGTGGCCGATCGACATTCTCATCACCCTGGTCTGGGTCTCCTACGCCATCGTGTTCTTCGGCACCGTCGGGATGCGCAAGGTGCGCCACATCTACGTGGCCAACTGGTTCTATGGCGCCTTCATCCTGGCCGTCGCCATCCTGCACCTGGTCAACAGCGCGGAAGTGCCGGCGGGCTGGATGAAGTCTTACTCGGCCTATGCGGGCGTGCAGGATGCGATGGTGCAGTGGTGGTATGGCCACAACGCGGTGGGCTTTTTCCTGACCGCGGGCTTTCTCGGGATGATGTATTACTTCATCCCCAAGCAGGCCGAGCGCCCCGTGTACAGCTACCGGCTGTCGATCGTGCACTTCTGGGCGCTGATCTTCACCTACATGTGGGCCGGCCCGCACCACTTGCACTACACGGCATTGCCCGACTGGACCCAATCCGTGGGCATGGTGTTCTCGCTGATCCTGCTGGCGCCAAGCTGGGGCGGCATGATCAACGGTGTCATGACACTGTCGGGCGCCTGGCACAAGCTTCGCGACGACCCGATCCTGCGCTTCCTGATTGTTTCGCTCTCGTTCTACGGCATGGCGACGTTCGAGGGCCCGCTGATGTCCATCAAGACCGTCAACTCGCTGTCCCACTACACGGACTGGACGGTAGGCCATGTGCATGCCGGCGCCCTGGGCTGGGTCGGCTTCATCTCGATGGGTTCGCTGTACTACCTGATCCCGCGGCTGTTCGGCCGCAAGCAGATGCATTCGATCCCGGCCATCGAGTTCCATTTCTGGGTGTCCACGATCGGCATCGTGTTGTACATCGCCGCGATGTGGATTGCCGGTGTCATGCAAGGCCTGATGTGGCGTGGCATCAACGCCGATGGCACGCTCACCTACACCTTCGTCGAGTCGGTCAAGGCCACCTATCCGTTCTATGTGATCCGGGTCATCGGCGGCTTGCTCTACCTGGCGGGAATGCTGGTCATGGCCTGGAACGTCTGGATGACGGTGATCTGGGGCCGCTCGGTCCCCACGCAGATTCCGGCGGTCGCCGCCGCCCACGCTTGAAAAGGAACACACCATGCGCGAGAACGCTTCCCAGACCACGGGCTTCAGCCACGAGAAGGTCGAAACCAGCAACTTCCTGATGATCGTTCTGATTCTCCTGGTTGTCGCCATCGGCGGCCTGGTGGAGATCGTGCCCTTGTTCTTCCAGAAGTCCACGACGCAGCCCATCAGCGGCGTGCAGCCCTACGCGGCGCTGCAACTGGTCGGCCGCGACATCTATCTGCGCGAGGGTTGCTACAACTGCCACTCGCAGATGATCCGCCCGCTGCGCGCGGAAACGCTGCGCTACGGCCACTACTCGGTCGCGGGCGAATTCGTCTACGACCATCCCTTCCAGTGGGGCAGCAAGCGCACCGGCCCGGACTTGCACCGCGTCGGCGGCAAGTACAGCGACGAGTGGCACCGCATCCACCTGAACAATCCGCGCGACCTGGTGCCGGAGTCCAACATGCCGGGCTATCCGTGGCTGGAGAAGTCGGCGCTGGACCCGGGGATCGCGGCGCCGCGCATGAAGGCCTTGCGCGTGGCCGGTGTGCCCTACACCGACGCGCAGATTGCCCAGTCGGGTGAAGCAATCAAGGGAAAGACCGAGATGGATGCGCTCGTGGCGTATCTGCAAATGATGGGCCTGGCGCTCAAGTAAGGAGTGTTCCGATGGACGTTACCACCCTGCGCATCGCAGCCACGCTGGCTTGCTTCGTGACCTTTCTCGTCATCCTGGCCTGGGCCTTTGCCCGCCGCAATCGTGCAAGTTTCGAAGAGGCCGCACGGCTTCCCTTCGAGCAGGACTGAACCGCAAGGGAGAGATTTTCATGAGCGACTTCGACAGTAATTTCTGGTCACTCTACGTGGCCGGGTTCACCCTGGTGAGCATCCTCGCCTGCCTGGTTCTGCTTTGGATCACCGCGCGCAAGAAGATTGCCTCCAGCGCGGACAACACCACCGGCCATGTCTGGGACGAAGACTTGCGCGAAATGAACAACCCGATGCCGCGCTGGTGGATGTGGATGTTCGTCATCAGCATCGTCTTCTCCTTGCTCTACCTGGTGGCTTACCCCGGAATGGGTGCCTACCAGGGCGAACTGGCCTGGAGTTCCGCGCAGGAACACGCGCAGGACGTGGCGCAGGCGACGCAGGACGTGGCGCCGCAGTACGCGCGCTTTGGCACGATGCGTACCGAGGAAATCGCCCGTGACCCGCAGGCCATGGCCATCGGCGAGCGGCTGTTCATGAACAATTGTGCCCAGTGCCACGGTTCCGACGCGCGCGGCAGCAAAGGCTTCCCCAACCTGGCCGATGCCGACTGGTTGTACGGCGGCTCGCCCGCGAAGATCGCCGAAACCCTGCACCAGGGAAGAACCGGAACCATGCCGCCGATGGCCGCGGCAGTCGGCACCCCGGAAGACGTGAAGAACCTGGCGCACTACGTGCTGAGCCTGTCGGCCAGCCCGCACGATTCGCTGCGCGCGGGCCTGGGCAAGTCGAAGTTCACCGCCTGCGCCGCCTGCCACGGTGTGGGCGGCAAGGGCAATCCCGACCTGGGTGCGCCAAACCTCGGCGACGATGTCTGGCTGCATGGCTGGGGCGAGAACGCCATCATCGCGATCATCAATTCCGGCAAGGTCAACCACATGCCGGCGCAAGCGGGAAAACTCACAGAAGCCCAGATCCAGGTCCTGGCCGGCTATGTCTGGGGGCTTTCGAACGGGCCAGGGGAGCCGCGCCATTGACGCCCCGCCGGACGACAGCGCTGCCATGACCGCATCACCCGCGCGCAAGGTAATTCCCATCAAGCCGGTGCTGGCGGATGGTACGGAGGGTTCGCTTTACGAAGCGCAGCAGAAGATCTATCCGCGCTCGGTCAGCGGCCTGCTTTCGCGCTGGCGCTGGGGCATGGTGTTGCTGACGCAATTGGTGTTCTATGGGCTGCCATGGCTGGAGTGGGGCCAGCGCCAAGCCGTGTTGTTCGACCTGGGCGCGCGGCGCTTCTACATCTTCGGCCTGGTCCTTTACCCGCAGGACTTCATCTATCTCACCGGCCTGCTGGTTGTTTCGGCCCTGTCGCTATTCCTGTTCACCGCCGTGGCCGGCCGGCTGTGGTGCGGGTTCGCCTGCCCGCAGACGGTGTACACCGAGATCTTTCTCTGGATCGAACGGCAGGTGGAGGGCGAGCGCGGCGCGCGCATGAGACTCGATGCGAACCCGATGTCGATGGAGAAGCTGGTCAAGAAGTGGTTCAAGCATCTGTTGTGGATTGGCTTGGGCGTGTGGACGGGCTTCACCTTCGTCGGCTACTTCTCGCCGATCCGCGAGCTTGGCCTGGCCTTCCTGCAAACGCAGATGGGTTCGTGGGAGGTTTTCTGGGTGTTCTTCTACGGCTTCGCCACCTATGGGAACGCCGGTTTCCTGCGCGAGCAGGTGTGCAAGTACATGTGTCCGTACGCGCGTTTCCAGAGCGCGATGTTCGACAAGGACACGCTGATCGTGACCTACGACCAGGCGCGCGGCGAGCCGCGCGGCGCACGCGCGCGCAAGGACGATGCGGCGGCGCTGGGGCTTGGGGCTTGTGTGGACTGCACGCTGTGCGTGCAGGTCTGCCCGACCGGGATCGACATCCGCAAGGGGCTGCAGTACGAGTGCATCGGTTGCGGCGTGTGTGTCGATGCCTGCGACACCATGATGGACAAGATGGCCTACCCGCGCGGGCTGATCCGCTTTTCGACGCAGAACGGCATTGCCCGGGGTTGGGCGCGCCGGCAGCTGCTGCGCCGGATCTTGCGTCCGCGCGTGCTCGTGTACGGCGCCATCCTGCTGGGCTTGTGCATTGCGCTGCTGACAAGTCTGGTGGTGCGCACGCCGTTGAAGGTGGACGTGGTGCGCGACCGCACGGCCTTGTCGCGCATCGTCGCGGGCGGCCAGTTGGAAAACGTCTACCGGCTGCAATTGATGAATGCAACCGAGATGCCGCAAAGCTACCGGATCTCCGCCCATGGCCTTCCCGGCATGGCCTTGGCCAGCGAGCCGGTGGTGGCTGTCGGGCCGGCCGAGTCGCGCTGGGTGGCCGTGCGGCTGCGCATTCCCTACGGCACCGTCGCCTCGGGCTCGCACCCGGTCCATTTTGAAGTGGGCAGCGTGCAGGGCGACGCGCATGTTTCGGAAAAATCGGTCTTCCTCGTTCCGCGCTAAGGAGAAAACCATGCGTCCTGCAACCCCATCCGTTTCAAGTGCGCCATGGTGGCGCCACGGCCACGTCTGGCTCGTGATCTCCGGCCCGCTGGTGGTCGTGATTGCCGGCTTCGCGACGCTCTGGCTCGCGGTGCGCACACCCGACCCGGTGGTCGCCGACGACTACTACCGGCGCGGCATCGCGCTGAGCCAGAAGAAGAGTCTTCCGGCCGAAGGGCTGGCACCTGCGCAACAGGCCCGCAACCACGCCGCGACACCTGCGCCGGGTGGCGCCAACCGGCGGGCCTTGGCCAGCCCTTGAGAAAGCGGGGCGCACCATGGCAAGTCGCTTGTTGATACTGGTTGCCTGGCCCGCCTTCCTGGCCGCCTGCGTGCTGGAGGTGCTGGTGTTTGCCGTGGTCGACCCCCATGATCTTCATTGGTTCGGCCTGCCGTTTGCGCCGTCCCGGCAGGCGGTCTACAGCGGTGCCTTTCTCATCTTCTGGCTGGTCGCGATAGGCGCGTCAGCGCTGACTGCGTTGCTGGCACGGCCAGGCAATGGCGATTCCTCGGGAACCCGCGCAGACTGAACACGGGGCAAGGGACCAATGCGAACGCCGGGTTGCAGCCCGGCGATCGCATTTCAGCATCCCAGGTTGCTCATGTTGCACCCAGCCGGGGCAGTTGAAGCATGCGCTTGGGCCTGCCGAGCTGATCAGGGTTGCCGGCGGCGCGCACGGGCAAGGGAGCAGCACAACGGATTGCGGCATGTCGCGCATCGCCGGGCATGTGAAATACCGACACTGATGCCTTCAGCGAGCGCGCACTGGAACTCAAGGCCGAAGCGGATGCCGCCGACTCCTCCACCAATGCCGCATTCTGCTGGGTTACCACGTCGAGTTGGAGTACCGCTTCGTTGACCTGCGAAATCCCAAGGGCCTGTTCCTTGGTAGCGCCGGCGATCTGCCGCACCATGGCGCTGACTTGCGACACCGAGGACATCACTTCGTTGAGCGTGCCGCCGGCGCTGCGGATGCGTCCCGCGCCCTCGGCGGTGCGGTGCGCGGATTCGCCGATCAATTGCTTGATTTCCTTTGCGGCGGTGGCGCTGCGCTGGGCGAGCGAGCGGACTTCCCCGGCGACCACCGCGAAGCCGCGCCCATGCGCACCGGCACGGGCGGCTTCCACGGCTGCGTTGAGCGCCAGAATATTGGTCTGGAACGCGATGCTTTCGATCACTCCGGTGATCTCTGCGATCTGGCGCGAAGATTGTTCGATCGCGCCCATGGCCGATTCCGCATCGAGCACCGATTGCTCGCCGCGCCTGGCGACCACTTTGCTTTCTTCGCTCTGCACGGACATCTGAACGGCGGTATCGGCAGTTTGGCGCACTGTGCTGGCCAATTCTTCCATCGAGGCGGCGGTTTGCTCCAGGCTGCTCGCCTGGGATTCGGTGCGTGCCGACAAATCCAGGCTGGCCTGCGCGATCTCGCTGGCGGAAACCGTGAACCTCGCAATTTCATTGCGCACATCGCCCACCACGGCACGCAGGTTCACCTGGATCTGGCGCAAGCGGCGCATCAGCGCCCCGAATGGCTCGGGAAGGTCGGTGGCGACGGCGCCGGTCAGGTTGCAACTGGACAATTCGCCGGCGAAGCGAACCGCTTCGGCCAGGGACGCTGAGAATCGCCCATGAAACCACGCCGTGGCGGTGCCCAGGCCCAATCCGAGGATGGCGGCGCGCGCCAGCAAAGCCTGCGTGTTTTGCCAACCGAGTGCGTCCGGCAGAAAAGACAGGCCGCCAACAGCCAGCAACAATGCCGCCAGACGCAGCGTCAGCGGCGCGCGGCGCAGCCTGGCAGCCCACCCGGGGACTCCGCGCCGCACCACGCGGCCGCCCTGCAGCGACAGTGCCGGGCGCTGCTCAGCCCCTTGCGCGCGCAGTTGGTCGTACAAGGCCTGGGCCTGGGCAACCTGCGCGCGCGAAGGCTTGACGCGCACCGACATGTAGCCGCTCGGTTTGCCGTTTTCCATGACGGGCGTGACGTTGGCCTCCACCCAGTAGTGGTCGCCGTTCTTGCGCCGGTTCTTGACCACGCCCGTCCACGGTTGGCCGCCCCCGATCGTGCGCCACATGTCCTTGAATGCGGCGGCCGGCATGTCCGGATGGCGGATCAGGTTGTGCGGCTGCCCGACCAACTCATCGCCGGTATAGCCGGACGTGCTGGCGAACGCCGCGTTGCAATGCGTGATGACGCCCCGTGTGTCGGTCATCGAGACCAGCAGCTGGGAGTCTGGAAACAGGTACTCCTGTTGCGTGACAGGAAGATGCGTTCGCATGGCGTGGGTCCCTTGGGTTGACGGCCGGACGCCGGCCTCTGAAAAGGAACTTTAGGCAACCACCGCAGCTTGCTCTGTCGGGAGTTCTGGATGGACGTTGCCGGGAGCTATCGCGGGCGTGTCACCGGTCCCGGCTAGCTTGGCAGCCACCTAGAATCTGCGCATGACCACCCGCGACCCGGCGCCGTTGCCTCAGGATCCGACTCCCGCCTTGCGCGACAGCGAGGCCAGGTTGGCCGCCATGTTCGCGTCGGCCATGGATGGCATCGTCACCGTTGATGAGCAGCACCGTGTCGTGCTGATCAATCGGGCCGCGGAGCAGATGTTTCGCTGCGATGCCGCTTCGGCATTGGGGCAGTCGCTGGACCGCTTCCTGCCGCTGCGCTACCGTGCGCAGCACGCGAGCCATGTCGCCTTGTTCGGCAAGACCGGTGTAACGACGCGCCGCATGGGCCGCATCGGGCCGATCAGCGGCTTGCGCGCCGATGGCGAAGAGTTTCCGCTGGAGGCATCGATCTCGCAAGTGGAGGTCAACGGCAAGAAGCTCTATACGGTCATCCTGCGCGATGTGACCGAGCGCGAACAAGCCGAACGCCGGCTGCGCGAGCAGCGGCAAACGCTGGCGGGGGTGATCGAAGCAGCCAGCGATGCGGTGGTCAGTGCCGACGCCGATGGCCGGATCACCCTGTTCAATCCCGCGGCCGAACGCATCTTTGGCCGTACGGCGTCGGAGATGCTGGGGCAACCACTGGACCAATTGATGCCGCCACGTTTTCGTGGGCACCACGGAGACGATCTGCGAGGCTTTGTGCGCTCGCAAGTGACGCGGCGCGCCATGGGGGCAGGTCGAGTCAAGGGGCTCAACGCACACGGCGAGGAGCTGGAGCTGGAGGCCTCGATCTCCCAGGCGACGGTCAACGGCCACTTGACGCTGACCGCGATCCTGCGCGATGTGACGCAACGTGTGCGTGCGGAAACCGCGCTGCTCAAGTACCAATTCGAGCTTTCGGAGCTGGCGCAGCAACTGATGACGCAGGAAAAGACCACCACCCGGCGCCTGGCCCAGGCCCTGCATGACCAGCTAGGCCAGACGCTGACGGCGATCCGCCTGGCCTACGACGTCGACGCGCAAGCCGCCCCGGACCGCCCGCCAGCCGCTGCCTTAAATGACCGGCAGCGCATCAGCGGGCTGATTGACCAGGCGATTCGCGAGGTGCGCCAGGTGCTTGTGGAATTGCGCCCGCCGCTGCTGGATGCCAATGGATTGGCGGCCGCGTTGGACAACGAACTTCGATCACGCGATGACGCTCCCGCGGGGATTGACTTTCTCCTCGAAGTCGAGCCCGAGTTGATGGCTTTGCGCTGGCCGGCCGATGTGGAGTATGCGGCTTTCATGGTGGCGCGCGAGGCGCTGGCCAACGCGATCCGGCACGCCAGCGCAACGCTGGTGCGAGTGGTTCTGACCGGTGTTGCGGGCGATCTTCGGCTGGAAGTGGTGGATGACGGGCGCGGCCTGGCCGCGGATGCCCAGCAGGCGCGGCCTGGGCACCTGGGGATGGTGGGCATGCGCGAGCGGGCGCTCGCGATTGGCGCGCGCTTTGCCGTGGAGTCGGGTGAAGGCGGAGGTACCGTGGTGCGCCTGGAGTGGGGTGCCGGGGCGTAAACTTCGGGGCGCCAGCCATGGCCAGGGGGGGAGGATCAATATTGACGACGGTTTACCTGGTGGATGATCACCTGATGGTGCGGGACGGATTGCGCGCCGTCCTGCAAACCGCGGGCCACGACGTGGTGGGTGAAACGGCCGATCCAACCGAAGCGATGGCGGAGATCGCGCGCCATGCGCCAAGCGTCGTTCTGCTTGACTTGAGCCTGGGCGTCCGTTCGGGCTTCGAGGTCCTGACCGGTTTGCAGCGACGCGGCCTGGCTGTTCGCATCGTTGTGCTGACCATGTCGGCCCAGCCCCAGCATGTGGCAGAGGCGCTGCGCCTGGGTGCCTCGGGCTATGTGCTCAAGGGTTCGCCGGCCAGCGAAGTGCTGAACGCCATCGAGTCGGTGCTGCACGGCCGCAGGCACCTGGGGCAGGAAGTGGCGGACCTTGCGGTGCAGGGCCTGACTGGCGACACCAATTCGGACCCATTTGCCGCCCTGTCGCCGCGCGAGCGCCAGATTGTCACGATGGTGGTGCGCGGGCACTCCAGCGCCGCGATCGGCCGCGAACTCCACCTCTCGCCCAAGACCGTCGATACCTATCGCAGCCGATTGATGACCAAACTTGGGGTCGGCGATGTCACGGCGCTGGTGCGCCTGGCGATTCGCCACGCCTTGCCCGGCGCCGACGGAAACTAGCCGACAGTGACCATGCTGCCCCACGGGGCGCATCAAGACCTCCTGACACAGTCGGCGCTTGTTGCCGCCTAGAGTTGTCTTTCCGGCACCGCAGTTTCTTGCATGAGCCGGAAATTGCACAGGGGGAAAAATAATGGATATATCCGAAATCAACGGGTCGGCGACGGCGCAGAAGCGGCCGGGCCACGACATTGGCAGCGTGTTGCAGCAGGCCTTGCAGCAGGCCCCGGCGCCCATCGTGCTGACCGACAACCACGGCGTGATCGTGCGCGTCAACGCTGCCTTCGAGCGCGCGACGGGCTATGCGGCGTCCGAGCTCAGGGGCCAGCGGCCAAGCATGCTCAAGTCCGGTTTGCAGGGAGATGGCTTTTACCGGAGCATGTGGGCCGAGCTTGCACAACTTGGGCACTGGCAGGGTGAAATCTGGAACCGCCACAAGGATGGCCGGACATTCCAGGAATGCCTCAGCATCGTCGCGCTTCGCCATCTGGATGGAACCGTTTCACACTACCTGGGGATGTATTCGGGCCTGGCGTCGCCCATGCAGGCGCGCAAGAAAATGGTGGAACACGGAGAAACGGATTCCACCACGGGGCTGCTCAACCGCTGCGCATTTGTCTGTGCTCTGCAACGCCTTTGCGACCAGCGCGGCCTGGTGCACGTGCTGGCGTTGGATATCGACGGCTTCACCGACTTCAACGAACAGTTTGGGCTTGTCGGCGGTGACGCGGTGCTGCGCCAGATGGCGCTTCGCTGCACGCAGGTCGGTGCCGCCAGCGGCGGCAGCTGCATTGTCGGCCGGGTAGGGCCTGACGAGTTTGCGCTGGGTCTGGTCGGGCCGTCCCGGCAGGAAGCCGACAAGGACTGGATCCAACAAGTGGCCGCTCAGCTTTCTGCGGCAGTGGCGCTGCCGTGCGAGCTCGATGGCGCACGCAAGGCCGCCGTCACCGCGAGCATTGGCCTGGCATCGCTGGCCCTGGGGCAGGGCACCGCGGCGGAGGCGTTGCTCCACGCTTCGTCGGCACGCCAGCAAGGCGATGGTTGCAGCCCCGCCTTGCAGCGCTACGAGACCCACGATGGGCAGCGCCGGCTCGCGCACGCGTTGCACGAAGCGATACGCCTGGACCAGATCGACGTGGCGTACCAGCCCAAGGTCGAGCTTTCGAGCGGGCGGCTGGCTGGCGTCGAAGCGCTGGCACGCTGGACACTGGCTGACGGCAGCAGCGTTCCACCTTCCGAATTCATCCCGTTGGCTGAACGCCGCGGCCTGGTCGGCCTGCTGGGCGACCGTGTATTGGAACGTGCGGTGGGCCAGCTGGCACGCTGGCGTTCGCAAGGCCTGGATCTGCCGGCGGTCGCCATCAACTTTTCCGCGCTGCAGTTTCATCGCGACAATCCCGCACGGCAAGTGGCGCAGTCCCTGGCGCGCCACGCTGTGCCGGCCCACCTGCTGGAGCTGGAGTTGACGGAGTCTCTGCTCATCGGCGAAATGGACACGGTGATGCAGTCCCTGAAGGACTTGCGCGCGCTGGGCATTGCCTTGAGCATCGATGACTTTGGTACCGGCTATTCCTCGCTGGCCTACCTGCGGCGGTTTCCGATCCAGTACCTCAAGATCGATCGGCAGTTTGTCGCGGACATGGCGGATGATCCGGGAGCCTACGAAGTCGTCAAGATGATCGTCACGCTGGCCCACCGGCTGGGCCTGCGCTGTATTGCCGAAGGCATTGAAACCTTGGAACAGCTCGTTCAGTTGCGGGCCATGGGGTGCGATGAAGGGCAGGGCTTCCTGCTGGCGCGGCCGATGAATGCCGAAGCCTTGGCCCAGTTGCTGGCGGGGACGCTGCCCTGGCAGGCCCTGCTTGCCGACGTGACGGCGAATTCCCCGGCATGTTCTGATGCAGATCAATATGCGTGCGGTCAAAGCTGCGCATACTGGGAGCACCCGGCGGCAATTGGCGCCGGAATCAACACCGAGAACAGTCGTTTGGAGAATATTGCCGTGAGCAACCGCGCAGAGCTTGTCCACGCGCCATGGACCGTGCCGCCGGCACACGCCACCTCGCCGGTGGCAACGTCGCGCGCAGAGGGAGGGATGTGCCCAACAAGTTGAGACGAACTCGCACGGCCGCTCCGGATCTCTGCGTGCTGACAGTGTTTGCCAATGGCGCGCATCGCTCCCAGGTGCAGGATGCCTGCACCGGGCTGGCGCCGGGCAGTCGTGTCAGCTACGTATCCACGCCGACCGAGGCCGTGCTGGCGCTGCTGTCGGAACGCGTGGATCTGGTACTGGTGGACGTGGCCGTGGCTGCGGACTTGCTGCCCGCACTGGCCCTGCACGCACGCCGTTCACTGCCCCAGGCAACGCTGCTGTGCTTCGGTGACGCGGCCGCACAAGGCCGAGCAACTTCCGCTGAGACGGCGTTGCACAAAGTCTTCCCCTGGGAGGAGTTGGTGCCGGTTCTGACACGCTGGCTTCAGGCTTGGCAGGCCCTGCCGGCTTGATCGCGATGATTCGGCCAGGCACCTGCGGCCGACTTGACCCAGGTCAAAACCGGTGGACCGGCGCCGCGGCACAGTCAACGCATCCGCAAAAGGTGCCTCCCCATGCAAGCTGTTACTCCCGACCTGCTGCGCCGCTTCGATGTACCGGGGCCGCGCTACACCTCCTACCCGACGGCAGATCGCTTCGTGGAGGCATTTACCGTGGACGACTACGCGCGCGCCCTGGACCAGCGCCGCCACGGCGTCGCGGCGATGGCGCTGCCGCTTTCACTCTACGTTCATCTTCCGTTTTGCGAATCGCTTTGCTACTACTGCGCCTGCAACAAGATCATCACGCGGCATCACGACAAGGCGGCGCACTACCTGCGCTACCTGGGCCGCGAAATCGACCTGCATGCCGCGCACCTGGGCACCACGCAGGTCGTGACGCAACTGCACCTGGGCGGTGGCACCCCCACGTTCCTGAGCGACGACGAGTTGCGCGAATTGATGGCGATGTTGCGCCGCAGTTTCACATTGGCGCCAGGGGGCGAGTATTCGATCGAGGTTGATCCGCGCACGGTGGATGCGAACCGGCTCGCCGTTCTCGCGGACCTCGGGTTCAACCGCCTGAGCCTGGGCGTGCAGGACTTCGATCCCGATGTGCAGAAGGCGGTCCACCGCATTCAACCGGCCAGGCAGGTTTTCGACCTGATGGAGGAGGCGCGTGCGCTGCGGTTCGATTCGATCAATGTGGACCTGATCTACGGGCTGCCGCGGCAAACGCCTGAATCATTCGAGCGCACCCTGGCCCAGGTGGCCGAGCTGCGGCCGGACCGCATCGCCCTGTATGCCTATGCGCACCTGCCCGAACGCTTCAAGCCGCAACGGCGCATCGTGGCCGCCGAACTGCCTGGCGCCGCCGCCAAGGTCGCGATGCTCGCGCGCGCGTTGTCGGCCTTTGCCGACGCGGGCTACGAATACGTGGGCATGGACCACTTCGCCTTGCCCGAGGACCCCCTCGCGATCGCCAGGCGCCAAGGCTGGCTGCACCGCAATTTCCAGGGCTACAGCACCCAGCCGGACTGCGATCTGATCGGCCTGGGCATCTCGGCCATCGGCCGTGTGGGCGCCACCTACAGCCAGAACGCGAAGACCCTGGATGAGTACTGCGACCGCCTCGACCAGGGCCAGCTGCCGGTGGTGCGCGGGCTGGCGCTGACGCGCGATGACCTGCTGCGCCGCGCTGTCATCATGGCGATCATGTGCCAGGGCGAGGTGGCTTTCGAACCGATTGAACTCGCCTATCTCATCGACTTCAAGGCGTACTTCGCCGACGAGCTGATGTGGCTCGAAGGAATGGCGGAACAAGGCCTGGTACGGCTCGAACCCGACCGCTTCCAGGTGACCGAACTCGGCTGGTTCTTTGTGCGCGGCGTGGCCATGGTGTTTGATCGCTACCTGCAGGCCGACCGCAACCGTGCCCGGTTCTCCAGGATCCTGTGATGCCTTCCGCGCTCTTGCTGGCAGCCTTGGTCATGGGCCTGACCGGTGGCCCGCACTGCGCGGTGATGTGCGGTGCCGCCTGCGCGGGCATTGCGCGCACGGGCCCCGCCATGGCACTGTTTCAGCTTGGCCGCATCCTGGGCTACGCGGTCCTGGGCGGTGTGGCAGCTGGTTCCTTGCAGGGCCTGGGCTGGCTCGCCGGAGCCACGGCTGCGGCGCGCCCGCTGTGGACACTGTTGCACCTGGCAGCGCTTCTGTTTGGGTTGACGCTGCTGCTGCAGGGCCGCCAGCCGCTGTGGGTCGACAGCCTCGGCCGCAGCGCGTGGTCACGGGTTCGTCGCTTCACCCCGGCAGGCCTGGCACCACGGGGTGCGCACGCCCCCCTGCTGGCCGGCGCCTTGTGGGCCTTCATGCCTTGCGGCTTGCTTTACTCGGCGTTGTTGCTGGCCGCGTTGGCGGGCAGTGCGCCGGGGGGCGCTGGCGTGATGGCCGCCTTTGCCGCAGGAAGCGCGGTGTCGCTGACGCTCGGCCCCTGGTTGTGGCGCCATTGGCGGCAGAAGTTCTCCACCTCCTGGGGAACACGGCTGGCCGGCAGCGCACTGGTCGCGGTGTCGGCATGGGCGCTGTGGCTGGTCGCGACGAGCCAGGGCTTGCCCTGGTGTGTTGATCCTTGAGATGAAGCGGTAGGCACATGATGAAAGCACGGTGGTACCCGTTTGCAAGTTCGTGGCTTTGCCTTTTGCTCGCGAGTCCATCCCTCGGGGCAGAACAAGACGTCGATCGATTCAGCATTTCCGCGGATGGCCAGGAAGTTCTTGACACCAGCAGCAAGTCGATCTGGCGGCGGTGTGTCGAGGGGATGCATTGGAACAGCAAGACCTGCGTGGGCACACCGTTGGCGTTCGATCATGCGCAGGCCATGGCCCGCGCGAAGGATCAGGCAGCTTCCAGCCAGCTCTCTTGGCGAATTCCCAGTGCCGCGCAATTGAGGCGCTTGGGGGAAGCGTCGCGCCAGCATCCTGCCGTCCATGGCATCAATTTTCCAGCGGCGCCTGCAGGCTGGCATTGGTCGGCATCGGTCAGCACCAACAATGCTCAGATCAATCCATACAACTACGGCAACGTCATGCAGGGCCTGGGTCCGACCTCGGTCAACCGGCTTGCATTTCTCCAAGGCTGGGCCGTCAACTGGGGCTCGGGCGAGGCGCGTGGCGATGTGCTGAAGCGTGAATTGCTGGCCGTCAGGCTGGTTCGTCCTGGTTGATCGACCCGCGCCGGACGCAGGCAAAGGCTCGCTAGTCTGGTGGCGCGAGCAGTACCTGTGCAATGAAGCGCCTGCGCTCGCTCTTGTCGCTGGCCGTTCCCTGGTTGCGAAACAGCGATTCTGACTGCATGTAGCAGTACAGAACGAATGCCCTTGCACGGACTTGCTGGGCGTCGAACCGCAGCGACGCGAAGCATTCGGCCAGGTAGGCGAGCCGCTTGGCATCCACTTCATCGACGATCATGCGGGCCGCGTCGTCGCGCCTGGCCCATGCACGAATCGCCAGTTCGACCGACGCGCCCTTCATGGCGGCCCGGCCGTGAAAAGGCAGTTCCACCAGTTCACGGATCAGCTCGTCTGGCGCCACGCCCTGTTTCTTGTAGCGCGCGATGATTTGTTCGGTTTGTGCCTCTTGCCAGGTGATCAGCAGGCGCCGGAGCAAGTCGTCGCGGTCGGTGAAGTGCCAGTAGAAACTCCCGCGCGTGACATTCAGGATCTTCGCCAGCACGTCGACGCGCACGGCATCGATGCTCTTGACGATGAGCAACTCGGTGGCGGCCTTGATCCAGTCGGTTGGCGTCAGCTGGGCACGCGACTCAAGCCTTTCTCCTGACAGTACTGTATTGTCTTCAGGCGGCTCAGACGCAGAGCGCTTCGCAGCTGTCCTGATCGGGCTTTTGGCAGGCATGGGCGGATCATAACTGGCAATGTGCGGGGGCATGGCATCCATGAAAACCCTAGGAGCTCGAAATTGGCGCAGCGGCTATCATTCTTCCATACACATATGTATGGAGATAATCTGTGACCACACGCCGCCAATTCGTTCAATCCGCGGGCGCCGCCGCCGCACTCGCTGCGCTTGCGCCTTTCGCCGCCTTCGCGCAAACCCTGGAGCAGGTCAAGATCCTCTATGGCTTCCCGCCGGGCAGCGCCGGCGACAGCGTGGCGCGCCGCGTCGGGGAAAAACTCGCCGGTTCGGGCTACACGAAGAATGCCGCGGTGGTGGAAAACAAGCCCGGCGCCGGCGGGCGCATCGCGCTGGAGTCGCTCAAGGCCGCGGCCGCGGACGGCAGCACACTCGCGCTATCGCCGTTCTCTTGCACATCGATCTATCCGCACATCTACAGCAAGCTCAGCTATGACCCGGTGAAAGACTTCGTGCCGGTGTCGATCGGCGCGGTCATGCACCACGGGCTGGCGGTCGGGCCCCTGGTTCCGGCCGGCGTCAAGACGGTCAAGGACTACCTGGCCTGGGCCAAGGCCAACCCGAAGGACGCCAGCTACGGCTCGCCGGCGGCCGGGTCGACACCGCACTTCATCGGTGCCCTGCTGGGCCTGAACAATGGCGTGGAACTCAAGCACATCCCCTACCGCGGCTCGATTCCCGGTGTGACCGACGTGGTGGGCGGGCAGATCGCCTCGATGGTCACGCCCAGCGGCGACTTCATCGCCAACCACAAGGCCGGCAAGCTGCGCCTGCTTGCCACCTCGGGCCGGCAACGGTCGCCGTTCTCGCCGGAGGTCCCGACCTTTGCCGAACAAGGTTTTCCCGAGCTCACGACCGAAGAGTGGTTCGGTTTCTATGCGCCGGCCCGCACGCCGCAAACCGTGGTCGCCGCGGCAAATGCGGCAATCAATGCCGCCATCAAGGACAAGAGCGTGGTCGACAGCCTTGCGGTGGTCGGCCTGATTGCGCAAGCTTCGAGCGCCGACGAAATGGCGCGTTCGCAGAAGGCCGAATTCGAGCGCTGGGGTCCGCTGGTCAAGAAGATCGGCTTCACCGCAGAGTCTTGAGAGGGGGCGGCCGTGGATCTGAAGCTATTTGGTGACGCCGACGCGCTTGCCGCCAGGCGCGTCGTGCGCGAGAGCCGGCCTGACGGCGGCTTTGTGCTGCGCCATCCCGAGCCGCTGCGGCCCTATGCGCGCTGCGTCGGCGAATGGCTGGAGCACTGGGCCGCGGCCACACCGGGCGCCTTGTTCCTGGCGGAGCGCGACAGCTCGGGAGAGTGGCGCCGCCTGAGCTACCAGCAGGTTCGTGGCCTGGTTGGCCGCATTGCGCAGGGCCTGCTCGACCTGGACCTGCCCAGCGGGAAACCCGTGGTCATTCTTTCCGACAACGCGATCGACCACGCACTGCTGGCCCTGGCCACCATGCACGTCGGCCGCAGCGTCTGCACCGTTTCCAGTGCCTACTGCCGCTTGAGCAAGGACCACGGGAAGATCCATGGCATCCTGGATCTGCTGGACCCGGCCCTGGTGTATGCGTCGGATGCGTCGGTCTATGGGCCGGCCCTGGCATCCTGGCCTGGTGCCGCGCCCTGCGTTTTCAGCGAGGGTGCGTCGGCCTTCCCGGGCGCGCGAACGTTTGATGCGCTGGCGCGGGCGCCCGAAGGCCCGGCGGTGGCCCGGGCCTTCGCCGCGATCCGGCCCGACGACGAGGCCAAGTACCTGCTCACCAGCGGCTCGACCGGCAGCCCCAAGGTGGTGGTCAATACCCACCGCATGCTGTGTGCGAACCAGCAGATGATTGCCCAGGCCTGGCCGTTCCTGAACCGGCACAAGCTGGTGCTGCTGGAGTGGCTGCCGTGGAGCCACACCTTCGGCGCCAATCACAACTTCAACATGGTGCTGGCGCATGGCGGCAGCCTGTACCTCGACGAGGGGCGCCCGGCGCCCAAGCTGATCGAGAAGACGTTGCGCAACCTGCGCGAGGTGAAGCCGAATTTCTATTTCAACGTGCCGCGCGGCTTCGACATGCTGCTGCCCTATCTCGAACAGGATCCGGCTGCCGCGCGCGATGTATTCGAGCGCCTGGAAGGCCTGTTCTACGCCGGCGCCGCATTGCCGCAAAGCCTTTGGGAGCGGCTGGAGCGCGTCGCCCGCACGGTGCGCGAGCGCCCGGTCTGGTTTACGTCAGCCTGGGGTGCGACCGAGACGGCACCGGCCGTGACCTCGGTCCACTGGCAGATCGAGCGCGCCGGCTGCATCGGCTTGCCGCTGCCCGGCGCCGAACTGCGCTTCGTGCCCAATGGCAATAAGTTCGAACTGCGGGTCAGGGGGCCGAATGTGTTCACGCGCTACCGCAATGCGCCCGAGCTCACGGCCAAGGCGTTTGACGAAGATGGCTACTACCTGATCGGCGATGCCGCCCGGCTGGTCGACGCCGAAGACCCGGCCTGGGGCGTGGCATTCGATGGGCGCGTGGCCGAAGACTTCAAGCTGACCTCCGGAACCTGGGTTTCGGTCGGCACGCTGCGCGTGCGCGCCGTGAGCGCCATGGCGCCGCATGTGGCGGACGTGGTGGTCACTGGGCATGACCGGGCCGAACTCGGTCTGCTGGTGTTTCCAACGCCGCAGGCGAGCACGCTGAGCCCGCTGCAATTGGCCGGGCATGTGCGGCAGGGCCTGCAGTCCCTGGGTGCGGGCGGCGGTTCTTCGCAATCGCCGGTGCGCGCGCTGCTCATGGATGAGCCGCCGGACGCCGAAGCCGGCGAGATCACGGACAAGGGCTACATCAACCAGCGCGCCGTGCTGGCCCGCCGCGCGCGGGACGTGGAGGCCCTGTACGCAACCGGCGGCGATGCGCGCCTGGTTGCACTTTGAAATTCCGGGCCTTGGCCCATTCCCTTGAGAACTATCCGTCATGCGATTCGACGACTCCTACATCCCGGCGCCGCTGCTGTGGTCTTCGCCTTTCATCCGCTGGCAAGGCCGCGCGGCCGATGTCTCCAGCCTTGACCTGGCGGTGCAAGTCACGCGCGATGCCATGGCCGCGCGCGGCTTCGACGCCGCCGAGGTCCAGCAGCTGGTGTTTGGCAGCACCGTGCCGCAAACCCACAGCTTCTACGCGGCACCCTGGCTGGCGGCCAGGTTGGGCATGGCCGAGGTCGGCGGCCCGACGGTCTCGCAAGCCTGCGCGACGGCCGTGGCCTGCATTGCCACGGCAGCCGCGGCGAATGGCTTGTCCGGCGGACAGACTCAGCTGGTGGTGACCGCGGACCGCACCAGCAATGGTCCGCTGCTTGTGTATCCGCGCAGCGCGGCCATGGGCGGAAGCCCGGTCACGCAGAACTGGGTGCTCGACTCTTTCGCCGCGGACCCCTGCACGGGCGAGTCCATGGTCCACACCGCGGAAGCCACCGCACGCGACGGCGGTTTCACGCGCCAGGCCTGCGACGACCTCACCCTGTTGCGCCACGCCCAGTACCAGAATGCATTGCGCGACGACCGTGCGATCCAGAAGCGCTACCTGCAGCCGATCGTGATCGAGCAACGCAAGTCGCGGCTGGTGCTGGATCAGGACGAGGGCGTCAGCCCCTACAGTGCCGAGGGCCTGGCGGCACTGAAGCCGGCGCTGCCGGGCGGCGTCGTCACGCCCGGCGCGCAGACTCATCCGGCTGACGGCGCGGCCGGCGCCGTGGTCACCAACCGCGAGACGGCGCAGCGCCTGGCCAATGGCCAGGGCACCGTGAAGCTGGTCTCCGCCGGCTTTGCGCGGGCCGAGAAAGGGCGCATGCCCAAGGCGCCCGCGTTGGCGGCGCAGCGCGCGCTGCAAAGCGCCGGCCTGGCCATGGCTGAAGTCAAGGTTGTCACGACGCACAACCCATTCGCCGTCAACGACCTGTGGTTCAGCCAGGCCACGGGGTTTGCGCTGGAGCAGATGAATCCGCTGGGTTGCAGCCTGATCTACGGCCATCCGCAGGCGCCCACCGGCCTGCGCGCCATCGCCGAACTTGCCGAGGCCCTGCGCATCGCGGGTGGAGGCGTGGGCCTGTTCGCCGGCTGTGCGGCGGGCGACATGGGGGCGGCGCTGGTGGTGCTGGTGGAGTAGCTCAGGGCCTCAGGGCCGCTCTGCGGCCTGCGCGGGCGGGAATGCCGCCGCCTGGTAGTTGTCGCGCCCTGTTGCCTTGGCCTGGTAGAGCATCTCGTCCGCCTGCCGGACCAAGGTCTCGGCCGAGGATGCGCCACCATCGTAGAAAGCCACCCCGATACTGGCCGTGACCTGGACCGCCTGCGCGTCCAGCAGGAATACCGCCCGCATGGTGCGCACGATCTTGTCGGCCACCATCGCGGCAACCTCGGGCAGCGACAGGTCCTCCATCATCACGATGAACTCGTCTCCCCCCAGGCGCCCAACGAAATCGGTGGAGCGCACGGTTTGCGTCAGCCGCCCCGCGAAGGCCTTGAGCAGCGCATCGCCGGTTTGATGGCCCAGGCTGTCGTTGACCTGCTTGAACCGGTCGATGTCCAGGTACATGAGTGCCATCAGCATATGCTCGGCCCGGCTGCGCCCCATGGCTTCGGCCAGCCGAACCTCGAAGCCCGCGCGGTTGCCAAGCCCGGTCAAGGGGTCGACGCGTGCCAGTTGCACCAGCCGGCGCTCCTCGCGCTTTTGGCGCGTGATGTCGGTGATCACGGCGTGAAAGCCCACCACCGATGCGCCATCCGCCGCGCGCTGCGGAATGTAGTTGGCCTCAAAGCACGCGTAGCTATCGTGGCTGGTCATCTCGCCCTGAAAGCTCACCGCTTCGCCCTGCAGCGCCGCCTTGATATGGGGCTGTACGGACCGATAGGCCGATTCGCCCAGCAGTTCCCGCACCGTGCGCCCCTGAATCTCGTGCAGAGAACGCCCGAAACTGCGCGCATCGGCCAGGTTGTTGAACTGGTAGCGCTCATGGGCGTCGATGTAGGCCACGCGCATGGGCAAGGCGTTGGCCACTGTCCGCAGCCGGGCTTCGCTTTCCTGCAGGGCGAGCTCCGCGTCGCGATGCTCCGTGACGTCGCTCAGCAGGGTGTAGAGCCCGATGACCTGGCCCTGTTCGTCATGGTCGGGCACCAGGATCGCCTGCACGTGCCGGCGTACCTTGCCCCTGGTCATCTCGCGCTCGTGGACGACCTGGCGCCCGGCCAGCGCGGCCTGCATGTCGGGCTTGATCTGCGCCCACACCTGCTCGCTGTAGAACTCCTGCAGGCCGGTCCCGATCAGCTGGGCCGGATCGACGTCGAACCATTCCTGGAAAGTCTTGTTGACGAAGCGCAGGTGCAAGTCCCGGTCCAGGTAGGAGATCAGTACCGGAAGGTGGTCGGTGATCATGCGCAGGCGCTCTTCGCTTTGCCGCAGCGCCAGCTCGGTCTCCTTGGCTGCGGAGATGTCGCGCAGGAGTGCGGAGAAATAGCCGACCTTGCCGTTGCTGTCGCGATGGGCGATCACCATGTGGCTCACGGGAAAGCGCCGGTGCTCTGCGTCCCACGCCACGGACTCGCCGACCCAGATGCCATTGGCGACCGCGGTCGGCACGATCTCGTCGCGCAGCCGCACGATGGTCTCGGGCGGATTGAAATCGTCCACCTTCGACTGTGCAATGGGCGCATCCGCGGCCAGGCCCGCGCGCAGGCGGGCCGCAGGATTCATGTAGACAAGATGGCCCTTGGTGTCGAGCTGCACGACGTAGTCGGTTGTCGCTTCGAAGATCGCCGTGAGCGTGTGCAGGGCCTGTTCCGCGCGCGTGCGCTCGGTGATGTCCGCCAGCGTGCCAACGTGCCCGGTCAGGCGACCATCGGCCAGGATCGGGCGCATGCGCAGCGACACCAATACCTCGCTGCCGTCGCGCCGGCGCAGCCTGCGCGTGGTGTGAAAGGGCTTGGCCTCGCGCACGATGCGTTTCCAATCCTGCTGGACTCTCTCCCGATTCGCTTCGGGCAAGAGCGTCAGCCAACCTTCGGCCGCCTCGGGCCTGGCAAGCCCCTGGATGTCCAGATAGGCATCGTTGACGTAGACCATGCGCCCCTCGGTGTCGCATCGAAACATCCCCAGCGGCGATGCATCGGTGACGGCGGCTATCTCCGCGCGCTGGTGCCGCAGCTCGGTCATGAGGGCATCGAATTCGCGGGCCAGGTCGCCTCGCTCGTCGTTGGCATGCACGCCCAGCTTGACCGGGCTGTCCGGCGACTGGCGCAGCACGCGGATGGCGTCGTATAGCGCCGCCAGCGGCCGCATCAACCAGGCGGTGCCGGCCCAGACCAGGGCGCCGCAGGCCAGGCCGAGCCAGAGCATTTGCAGCAGCAGCGCATGGCGCGCCCTGTCCAGCGGCGCGTAGGCCGCATGCGCGGGAACAACCACGCGCAACTCCCAATCGACGCTGTGGATCGCTGCACTCGTTGCCAGGTCGCGCGACGTGCCTTCCTGGACGCGGTCGGCGGCCGGCGTTGCCGGTTGCAGCAAAAGCCTGGGGTCCGGGTGCATGACGTACACCGGGGCCGGGCCCCGGGTGGCGATGACGTAGAAGCCGCCTTTTCCAACACTGGAGCGGCCGAGATCGCCCAGCACATTGGGGCGACCCAGGTCCAGGCCGGCGCCGACGATGCCGACGAGCTGGCCATCGGCGTTCTTGACGGGCGCGGCCATCAGGATCGCCGGTTGGCGCGTGCTGCGTGCCAGCAAGGGCGCGGATATCGTCGGCGCGGCCGTGTCCAGGGCGCGCCGGAAATACGGCCGGTCGGCAATATTGAGCGGCTTGTCCAGCGGCGGATCGTTGGCGAGCACCGTGCCGTCCAGCCCGATCAGGGCGATGCCGTCAAACATCGGGCGCAGATCGCTGTCGGCCAGGAATTTTTGCCGGGCCGAGGCGTCCGAGAAGGCCGGCCCATCGGCGCGCTGCGCCGCGCGAGCCAGCAGGCCCAGGTGCATCCCGAGCTTGTAGTCGACGTCGGCCGCCGCAATGGCGGTCAGCGCCTGCTGCTGCTCGCGCATCAGGCTCACGTACTCGTTGGACAACTGGCGGTATTGCCATAGCCCGGTGGCGCCGAGAAGGACGAGCACCAGGGACGTGGTGAGCAAGGCAGTTTTTGTTCGGAGCGTGAGCCGCACGGCAGGCCTTTCAGTCTCGAGGCCTACTCTACCCGGTCGGGCTAGATTCGCGCCCGGATTTCTTCTGCCAATGCGATGACCGTTAGCGGGGCGCAGCCCTCGGCCTGGTTGCTGACCGTGACGTAGGCGTTCTGGCCGGCGCCCGTGGTGCCCGCCACCACGCGGGCCAGGGCGGCCCGGGTTTCGGGGTCCGGGTCGACCAGGCGGTCGAACGGCTGGTACTGCCCGCCGGCTTCTTCATAGCCGTACGCACCATGTTTGCGATTCAGGTTCCAGCGGCATACCAGCGGCCCCGGCCAGAGTGCGCGCAGCATCGGCAATTGCTCGGCCACAGGTGGCATCTTCGCGTGCACGCCCAGGCAGTAGGTCGCGCCGGCCTCGCGCAGCACGGCCGCGAACGCGCGCGTGAGGAAGGCGGGATCGCGCACCTCGACGGCCACCACGGCATCCGGCGCGGTGCCGTGCAAGGGCGGCAGCGCCCGCAGCATCGCGCCCAGGCGCGCCAGCACCTCGGGCAAGCGCGCCAGCAGTGGCGCCGGCAAAGGGCTGAGCTGGAACACCAGTGCGCCGATCTTGTGCCCGAGCCCGGCCAGCGCAGGCTGCACGAACTCGCTGATTGCCAGGGCTTCGCTCAGGAACGCCGGATTGGCCTGCATGCCGCGCCCGGTCTCGCTGCGCACCATCGCGTCCGTCACCAGGCTGGGTGCCTTGACGACAAAGCGAAAGTCCTGCGGAACCTGATGCGCAAAGCCCGCGTACTGGCTGGCCGTGAGCGGCCGGTAAAACGCGCGGTCCAGGCTGACGGTGCGGAACAAGGGGTGCTCGGCATACGCGGGAAGACCGTGCTTGGAAAGGGCGCTTTCTGCGTAATCACCGTCCCACACCAGGCCGCCCCAGCCTGGGTAACTCCAGGATGAGGTGCCCAACCATAGCCGTTCGCCAAGCGTTGCGCGCAGCGCGTGCAGCGCTGGGTCCTGCACCTGGGGTTGCACCTTGGGGGTGGATTTGGCGGCCCGGGACGGCGCATCGCGCACGGGTCCATCCGGCTCGGAAGGGATGGCGAAGAGATGATCCTGCATCGCGCTTGAGCATATCCGGTCGGGCATGCTGATTTCTTGCTATCCTGTCCTCCTGAAGCGCACACAACCAAGAGATGCACAGCCCTGTAACGCCAACCCCGCACGCCACGCCAGCGCATGGCAGTGATGGATTGCTGATGTTTGCCGATGAAGAAGCGGATACCGGCAGCGAATTGGCTTCGGTCTGGCGCCTTCTGGTGGTGGACGACGAGCCCGATGTGCACCGCGCAACGCTGTTTGCCCTGTCCGATGTGAAGATCCTGGGCCGCGACCTGCAGTTCCTGCATGCCTATTCCGCTGGCGAGGCCGCTGAGCTGCTGCAACGCGAAAAAGACATCGCCGTGGTGCTGCTGGACGTGGTGATGGAGCGGGAAGACGCCGGGCTTGCGCTGGTCCGCACCATCCGCGAGGACTTGAAGCTGGCCGACCTGCGCATCATCCTGCGCACGGGCCAGCCCGGCTACGCGCCGGAGATCGAGACCATCCACGACTACGACATCAACGACTACAAGACCAAGTCGGAATTGACGCGGACCAAGCTGTTCGCCAGCGTGACTTCATCGCTGCGTGCCTACAAGCAGATCCAGGCGCTGGACCAGCTGGCGTTCTACGACCGCCTTTCGCGCCTGCCCAACCGCAACCGGTTTCTCGCGCTGATCGATGAATGCATGGCGCGCGAGGGCACCAGCGACTTCGTGATCGCGATTGTGGACATCGACGATTTTTCCGAGATCAACGATGCGCTCGGCCACCAGCAGGGCGACCGCTTGCTGCAGGCCGTGGCGGAGCGGTTGTCCGGCGCGCTCGGCGCCGGCACCACGGTGGCCCGCCTGGGCAGCGATACTTTCGGCGTTCTCGGAACGGAGTTGCAGGTCAACCCGGATTTGCTGCTGGGCCTGTTCCGCCGGCCGTTCCAGGTGCAGGACGATGTGATGGTCGTCTCGGCAACGGTCGGGTTCAAGCGCCTGACCGACAGCGGCCATGCAGGCAGGGATTCGCTCAAGGACGCGAACATCGCCTTGAAGCGGGCCAAGAAGACCCGGCGCGGCCAGCACGCTTTCTTCACCGACGAGATGGGGGCGGAAATCCGCGAGCGCGTGCGCCTGCTGCAGGGCCTGCGCAGCGCGGTGGACAGCGATCGCCTGTTCATCGTCTACCAGCCGCAGATCAACCTGGGAACCGGCCAGATGGTCGGCGTCGAAGCCTTGCTGCGCTGGCGCAACCATGACGGCAAGCTGGTGCCGCCGGACCGCTTCATTCCCCTGGCCGAATGGTCGGGCCTCATCATCAGCATCGGCGACTGGGTGCTGCGCATGGCCTGCCACGAACTGCGGCAGCTCAACACACTGGGGCTGAAGAACCTGCGCATGTCGGTCAACGTCTCGCAGAATCAGTTTCGCCATCCCGAATTCCTGGACAAACTCGCCGCCGCGCTCGCGGATACGGGCGTGGACCCGGCATTCCTGGAGCTTGAGATCACCGAATCGGTGGCCATGGAAGACCCCGACTTCATCATCGACCTGCTGGCGCGCGTGAAGAAGACCGGCGTTTCCATTGCGATCGACGACTTCGGCACCGGTTACTCATCCTTGAGCCGGCTGCGCCAGTTGCCGGTGGATCGGCTCAAGATCGACCGTGCCTTCGTCGCCGAACTGAGCCGCTCCGTGGAGAGCGGGCACATTGCGGCGATGGTGGTTGAATTGGGCCGCAACCTGAACCTGACGGTGATCGCCGAAGGCATCGAGACCGAAGTCGAGGCGCAGGCCCTGCGCGCATTGGGCTGCCATGAAGGCCAGGGCTATCTGTATGCCAAACCCATGGAGCCGGCCGACCTGCGGGTCTGGATCAGCGCACGCGAGGGGATTTCCTAAGTCCCTTCCATGAATTCTTTTCCGGCTTCACAAAGTTTCCTGGATGACCTGTCGGCGCAGGGCAGGCATCTGTTCCAGCTGGTCGCCACCACCACGGCCGTGGGGATGCTGGCCTACATCGGGCTCACGTGGCTCCTGGAGGGTGACCCGCGGCGCATGATTGGGCCCGGGGTCGTCCTGCTTGCGGCGGCGCTGGCCCTGGCGGCCATGCGCGCCGGGCAGGTGCGGCCGGCCTTCAGCATCTTCACCTGGGGCATCTGGGTGGCGGTGACGACGCCGGCGCTGCTCTGGGTCAGCATCGCCAACCCCTCGCTCTACGCCTATCCCGCATTGATGGTGCTGGCCGGTTGGCTTCTGGGTGTGCGGCAAGGCTATGCGCTATGCGGTGCTTCGATCCTTGCGAGCCTGGCGATTGCGCTGCTGCAAGAGCAGGGCGTGACGGGATTGGCCTTGCGCAGGGGCCCGGTGGAGCACTGGATGGCCCTGGCCACCGTGCTCGTGCTCAGCATGGTGGTACTGCACCGCATCCTCAAGAACCAGAACCGCCAGTCGCAAAAACTCCAGGACCTGAACCGGCAACTGACCGACACCGTGGCATCGCTGACGACGCAGGAGGCCGAGCTGCGCCATTCGCAGCATCGCTTCAACCGCCTGGGCAATGCCAGCCCGGCGCCGGTTTCCTTCACCGATCTGGCCACTGGCAAGCTGATGGACGTCAACCCTGCCTGGGAGCGCACGTTTGGCTGGACGCGCGCCGAAGTGGTGGGGCGCACGCCGCTGGAAATCGGCTTCTGGAGCAGCATGGAGGAACGCGCCGAGGTGCGTTCGGCGATCGACAGCGAGGGCCGCTTCCTGGGCCGCGAGCTGCGGCTTCAGACCAAGTCCGGCCAGCCCATCGAGATCCTGCTCGCGGCCGAAATCATCGAGCAGGACGGCCAGGCGCTGGTGATGGCGGTGTTGACCGACGTGACCGAGCGCAAGCGTATCGAGGCCGAAATCCGCAAGCTCAACGAGGAGCTGGAGTTGCGTGTGGCGCAACGCACCGCCGAGCTCGAACACAGCAACGCTGAGTTGTCGACCGCGCTGCAGACCTTGCGCCATACACAGGACGAACTCGTGCAATCGGAAAAGCTCGCCGCGCTCGGCGGCCTGGTGGCTGGCGTGGCGCATGAACTCAACACGCCGGTGGGCAATGCCATGATGGTGGCCAGCTCGCTGCATGACCGCACGCGCGAGTTCGAGAAGGTGGTGGTTCAGGGCGAGCTGCGCCGCTCGGCGCTGGACCGCTTCGTGGCGGACAGCCTGGAGGCCACCGAGCTGGTGCAGCGCTCGCTGCACCGGGCGGCCGACCTGGTGCAAAGCTTCAAGCAGGTGGCAGTGGACCAGTCGTCCGAGCGCTGGCGCCGTTTCCAGTTGCACCTGGTGGTGCATGAAGTCGTCGACACGCTGCGCCCCAACCTGAGGAAGCAGCCGCTGCAAATCGAGATCGACATCCCCAAGGACCTGATCCTGGACAGCTTCCCCGGGCCGTTGGGGCAGGTCGTGATCAACCTGGTGATGAATTCGGTCAACCACGCGTTCGAAGGGCGCGCGCAAGGCTGCATCCGCCTGGTGGGGCGCCGCCTCGATGCGCAACACATCGAGTTGCTGTGCATCGACGACGGGGTGGGAATCCCCCCTGAAGTGCAGAGCCGCATCTTCGATCCGTTCTTCACCACCAAGCTGGGCCGCGGCGGCTCCGGCCTGGGCCTGAGCATCGTCTACCAACTGGTGACCCAGGTCCTCGGGGGCCAAGTCACGGTGAAGTCGACCCCGGGCGTTGGCACGACCTTCACGCTGCGCCTGCCGGTGACCGTGCCCGATGCTGCTCCAGCCTGAATGTGTTTATCTACGGAGGTTGCCGCCATGTACATGCCGCCCCAGTTCAACGCCAAGGACAAGGCCCACGCCACCGAGCTGATGCGTGGCTACCCTTTTGCCAGCCTGATCTCCAACGATGACAACGGCCTGCCCTATGTCACGCACCTGCCGCTGCACCTGCAGGAGGAGGGCGAGCGCCTGGTGCTGCTGGGCCATGTTGCCAAGCCCAATGCCCATTGGCGCTACCTGCAGGCGCGGCCGCAGGCGGTGGTGACCTTTCTGGGGCCGCACGCCTATCTTTCGCCCAAGGTCTACCCCGACCTGGCGCGCGTGCCGAGCTGGAACTACCTGGCCGTGCATTGCACCGTGCAGGCCACGCTGATCGAGGACCCCCCGGCCAAGGACCGCCTGCTCAAGACGCTGATCGGCGACCACGAGCCGCCTTATGCCGAGCAGTGGCGTTCCCTGGGCGAGGAGTTCGCGCACAAAATGCTGGCCGGCATCATGGGTTTCGAGTTGCAGGTGACCGGATTGCAATGCAAACTCAAGATCAACCAGCACCGCCCCGAATCGCACCTTGCCTTGAAGGCCGCCTATGCGGCGGGCAACGAGAACGAGCGGGCGCTGGGCGAGTGGCTGCAAAAGCTCGGGTTTTGACTTTTATCGATTGGGGTTGCCATGCGCGTGGTCTTTGGGGTGCTCAGCCTGCTGCTGGTGGTGATGATCGTGGGCGTGCTGGCCAGGAAGCAGCTCGGCGCGGCGTCAGCACCCATCGCCGCGCCGAAAGCGGCCGGAGTGGATCTGGTGCTGCCTGCGCCCACACCCGGCGCCACGCCGCAGCAGCAAAGCCAGCAGGTGCAGCAACAGGTCAAGCAGAGCGTCGAGGGCCTGATGCAGCAGGCCCGGCCGATGCCTGAAGACAAGTAGCCCGGCCTGGGGCTCGGAAGGCCGCTTCAGTCGGCAAAGCTGCCTGCGGCAACTTCCACGAGCCGGTTGACGTCCAGGTACTTGCGCAGGGCCGCGTTCACGGTGTCGGTGTCAAGTTGGCCGTAGGCCTCGGTCAGGCGCGCGTAGCGTGTCATGTCACGCCCCCAGCGCAGGTTGTTGGCCAGCGTGCTGGCGAGGTTGGCCGGCTGGGCCAGGAAGTCGGCGCGGGCGCTCACGATCGCGCGGCGCGCGAAGCCGATCTCCAGCCCGCTGAAGCCGCTGGCGGCGCGCTTGGCCAGTTCGTCGCGAATCACGCTGCGCAGGCGCTCCCGGTTTTGCGGCGCAAAGCTGGCCGTGATGTTGATCGCGGCGGCGTTGCCTTCGCCTTGCGACGAAGCCGGCACGAAGAGCGAGGAGTTCACGCCGTAGCTCAGGCCCTCCTGCTCGCGCACACGCTGCCACAGTGCCGTGCCGGCGCGGCCGCCGAGCAGTTGCACCGCCGCAAACAGCGCCGGGTAGTCGGGCGATTCGTCATTCATAGCCAGCGGGATGCGTGCGGCGTAATTGGCATTGGCCTTGTCCGGCACGAGCAGGCTTTGCCAGCGTGGCTCCAGCGCGGTGGGGTACGCGAACACCCAGGGCTTGCGCGCTTCCTTGCTCTTCCAGTGGCCCAGGTGTTTTTGCAGCAGCGCCTTGACCTCCTCGGGCTGCACCGGACCGAGCAGCGCCGCCTCGCCATACGAGGCACCGCCAAAACGGCCCCAGAACTCCCGCAGTTGCACAGCCGTGGCGCTGCGCATCAGGGCCTCCGTCTCGGCGTGCGTGCGGGCATGGCGCGGGTCGCCAGCGGGATAGCGGCTGAAGGTGCGTTGCAAGGCGTTGCCGGCGACCGCGGCGGTATCGGCCTTGATGCCTTGCAGCGACGCGATCATGGCCTTCTGGTTGCGCTCGAAGGCCTGGTCGGTGAAGGTCGACTCCTGCAGCAACTCGGCGAGCAGGGCGGCAAAGGCCTCCAGATGCCGGGCCGGGACTTCGAAGTTGGCACTCAGGCCTCCCGTCTGGCTGGTGAAGCGCAATTGCGCCTCCAGCGCCAGCAGCGCGCGCGCAATCTGGTCGGCATCCTTCAGGCGCGTTCCCTGGTTGAGCAGAGGCGCGAGCATGGTCGCCAGCACCGCCTGGCCTTGCAGGCTTTCGGCCGTACCCCAATGCAGGCGCAACGTGCCTGTCACGCGGTCTTCCTTGGTCTTGCGCGGCAGCACAGCCAGGCGCAGGCCCGGTTCGCCGCCGATGTTCAGGCGGCTCTTCACCACGCGTGCCTCGATGTTTTCCGGCGTCGGTGCGAAGTCTTCTACCGCCGCCACCGCGGCCTTGCCGGTGTAGCCCTGCAGCAGCCGCGCGACATCCGTGTTGGTTTGCGCTGGTGCGCGCGCGGGCAATTGCGCCACGGCCGTGTAGCTGCCGGTGGTGCGGTTCGCGGGAAGCAGCCACGCCTGGGCGATGCGCTGCACGTCCGCCGCCGTAACGGCCTCGACCCAGTCGCGCATCGCGAACCACAGGCGCCAGTCGCCCAGCGCCACCGATTCGCTCAAGCCCAGGCTCAGGGCCTCGGCGTCGCGCTGGGTATTGCGCAGCGCTTGCAGCAGTTGCGCGCGGGCGGTCTGTACCGGTTGCTCGGTGATCACGAGCGACTCCATGGCCTTGGTCAAGGCTGCCAAGGCCTTGGCGCTGGCCTGGTCCAAATCGCCGGCTTCGGGGAGCAATGCGCCGGCCATCAGAAAACCGGGTTCACGCGTACTGCTCGCGTTGGCCCAGTGGGTCACGGCCAAGCCGGTGTCCGCCAGGCTCCTGCCCAGCGGGCCGCGCTCGTGGTTGAGCATCTGCGCCAGCACGCGCACGGCGGCGAACTCGGGCGTGTTGGACGGCATCACGTGGTAGAGCGCCGCCACCGAACTCGATCCACCGACGCGGCGCAGGCTCACATGGCGATCACCGTCCTGCGGCGGCTCCAGCGTCCACGTGGCTTCGATCGGGGTGGCGGGCCTGGGGATGCCACCAAAGGCCTGCTCCACCCGGCGCAATGCGGCTGGCTGGTCGAACTTGCCGCCAATCACCAGCACGGCGTTATCGGGCCGGTAGTGCTTGCGGTAGAAGGCCTGCAGGCGTTCGATGGGCATGTTTTCGACGTCGCTGCGCGCGCCCAGCACGTCGCGGCCATAGCCGTGCCACTGGTAGGCGGCCGAACGCATGCGGCCCGAAAGTATGCGGGCAGGGTTGTTCTCTGCGCGCTCCAGTTCGTTGCGCACCACGGTCATCTCCGTGTCCAGGTCGGCCTTGGCCACCTTGGCCTGGGTCATGGACTCGGCCAGCCAGCCCACCATCCAGTCCAGGGTTTCGCCGTTGCTGGCGAACTGCGCGAAGTAGTTGGTGCGGTCGAACGAGGTGGTGCCGTTCCAGCGTGCGCCGCGCCGCGTCATCTCAAGCTTCGGATCGGCAATGTTGGCGGTGGCCTTGAACAGCAGGTGCTCCAGCAGGTGCGCCGCGCCGGATTCGCCATAGCCTTCGTGGCGGCTGCCCACGCGGTAGGTCAGGTTGACGGTGGTGGTCGGCTTGGACGGGTCGGGCGCCAGCAGCACCGTGAGGCCGTTGGGCAAGGCGTATTCGACGATGCCTTCGACCTGCCTGACCTCTTTCAGGCTGCCTTGCGCCGATGCGGCGACGGTGGCGGCCAGGCAAACCAGCAGAAGCAATAGTTTTTTCATCGGTTTTTGCGGGCTACACTTTGCCCGGCTCCTGCTTCGTATTCTTGCCGATTCCTGGTACCTCTTTCTTGAGAGCCGACCCATGTCCGATTCAACCAACGACCGCAGTTTCATGCAGCAAGCGCTCGCGCTGGCGCGCACGGCGGCGGAAGCGGGCGAGGTGCCGGTGGGCGCGGTGGTGGTCAAGGACGGTGCCGTCATCGCAACCGGGCGCAACGCGCCCATCGAAGGCCACGACCCAACGGCGCATGCCGAGATCGTCGCCTTGCGCGCCGCAGCGCAGGCCCTGGGCAACTACCGGCTCGATGGCTGCACCCTGTACGTCACGCTGGAGCCTTGCGCCATGTGCGCTGGGGCGATGCTGCATGCGCGGCTGCAGCGGGTGGTGTACGGCGCGGCCGACCCCAAGACAGGAGCGGCGGGCTCGGTGCTCGACCTGTTCTCGGAAACCCGCCTCAATCACCAGACGCAAGTGCAGGGCGGCGTGCTGGCAGACGAAACCGGCGCCTTGCTGCAGGACTTTTTTCGCACGCGGCGCGGCGCACGCAAGGAGGAATCGAAAATGAACCATCCTCTGCGCGACGATGCGCTGCGCACACCGGACGAGCGTTTTTCCGATCTCCCGGGCTACCCGTGGGCGGCGCAGTACGTCAGCGACCTGCCGGCCCTGGCCGGGTTGCGCATGCACTACCTCGATGACGACCCATCGGAGGACGCAGGTGAGGCCCGGCTGACGTATCTGTGCCTGCACGGCAATCCGGCCTGGAGCTACCTCTATCGCAAGATGATCCCGCTGCTGACGGGCGCCGGGCACCGCGTCGTGGCGCCGGACCTGATTGGTTTTGGCAAAAGCGACAAGCCGAAGAAGGATGCTTTTCACAGCTTCAGCTGGCATCGCCAGACCTTGCTGGAGCTGGTGGAGCGGCTTGACCTGCGCAATATCGTTCTCGTTGTGCAGGACTGGGGCGGCCTGCTCGGCCTGACCTTGCCGATGCACGCGCCCGCGCGTTACCAGGGCCTGCTGGTGATGAACACCACCCTGGGCACGGGGGATGCGTCCTTGAGCGCGGGCTTTCTGGCCTGGCGCGAGATGTGCGCGAAGAACCCGGAGTTCGATGTGGCCCGGCTGTTTGCGCGCGGCAACCCGCAGATGAGCGCTGAAGAATGTGCAGCCTACAACGCACCGTTTCCGGACAAAGGGCACCGCGCGGCGTTGCGGGCTTTTCCCGCCATGGTGCCGGACCAGCCTGATGCCGATGGCGCGGCCGTCTCGCGCGAGGCGCGTGAATTCTGGATGCGGCAATGGTCGGGCCAGACCCTGATGGCCATCGGCGCGCAAGACCCGGTGCTCGGCCCGCCGGTCATGCGTGCGCTCGCGCAGACCATCCGCGGCTGCCCCGAGCCGATGGTGATCGAGCAGGCCGGGCATTTCGTGCAGGAGCACGGCGCTCAGATCGCGAGCGCAGCAGTGGGATACTTCCGCCCGTGAAAAAACATATCTACATTTATTCGCCTGCCGGCGCGGTGCGCGACAAGACCGCCTTCAAGCGCGGCGTGGCGCGGCTCAAGGCACTGGGGCACGAGGTGGAAATCGATCCCGCCGCATTGAAGAGCCATTTGCGCTTCGCCGGTGACGATGCCACGCGGCTTGCGGCCATTCACCGCGCCGCGGCCAGCGGCGCCGATGTGGCCCTGATCACGCGTGGTGGCTATGGGATCACGCGCATCCTGCCGGCGATTGACTACAAGGCGCTGGCCAAGGCAACCGACAAGGGCATGAAGTGGGTCGGGATGAGCGACTTCACGGCGCTGCAATCGGCGCTTCTGGTCAAGACCGGCCGCGTGACCTGGGCCGGGCCGGCGCTGGGCGAGGACTTCGGCGTGGAAGGCACGCCCGACGACATCATGGAAGCGTGCTTTGACGACCTGCTCGGCGGCCATGGCGAAGGCGCGGGCTGGCGCCTCGGCTCTGAGGGCGTCTTGCTGGCGGCGAAATCGTCCAGCGGCGAGATGGAACTCAAGCCAGCGGGAAAAGAGTTCTTCGTCAAGGACGCGGTCTTGTGGGGCGGCAACCTCGCGGTGTTGGCCTCGCTGGTCGGAACGCCCTACCTGCCCGAGATGAAGAACGGCATTCTGTTCCTGGAGGATGTGCACGAGCATCCGTATCGCGTGGAGCGCATGCTGACGCAGTTGCTGCATGCGGGCGTTCTGGCGCGGCAAAAGGCGGTGGTGCTGGGCCAGTTCACCGGCCACAAGGCGGTGCCGCACGACAAGGGCTTCAGGCTCGCGACGGTGGTGCAGTGGCTGCGCAAGCAGATCAAGGCGCCGGTGCTGACCAACCTGCCGTTCGGCCATGTGCCCACCAAGGTGTTGCTGCCCGTGGGGGCCAAGGTCTCTTTCTCGGCCGAGGGGCGGGACGCGCTGCTGTTTTGGGGCCACCTGCACTGAGGTGACGCGCCGGCGCGCGTGGGCCCTAATCGCCCAGCGGGCTCGGCCGCGAATTCAGGCC
Organism: Burkholderiaceae bacterium; assembly: GCA_035476635.1. Taxonomy (GTDB): domain Bacteria; phylum Pseudomonadota; class Gammaproteobacteria; order Burkholderiales; family Burkholderiaceae_C; genus DATILI01. The sequence continues at coordinate 56,352 of DATILI010000101.1, forward strand.
TTCCGGGATCAAGCCCTTGAACATGGCCGTGATGCGCTCGATTCTCTTGCGGGCGTGTGCTTCGCCATGGGTCATGGCGACCGCGGCCAACACGTCGCCGCGCAGGAACCAAAGACCCTCCACATCGCCTGAAAACCGGATGCGACGCTCGACGTGCGGAAAGTGGCGCGCGCCCGCTTCGCCGAGACACGCCAGCATGGCCAGGCGAATTTCGTCGATGCGCCCTTCCTTGAAGGCGGTCGATTGCAGCGGCAAGGAGCCCAACAGGCTTTGCACACTGTTCTTGAAACTGGTGGTTGTCTTCCTCAGCATGAATCTTGTGGCGGAGTGATCCGCAATCCCAACGTGTTGCACAAGGTAAGCGAGGCGGCGCTGAAGTGCAAGAAATTACAGACTTCGCGTCATCTAAAAACAACAATAAAATCATGCACTTGGTGAGGAAAGGTGATGTTGTTTCTTGAATGTGGCCGTTTTTTTACTCGCCTGCTTCGACGCAACAACCCAGAATTCGACAGAAGGTTCGTGTCAATAAATGCAGTTTGCTGCACAATTCAAACTCACTCAGGCAATAAATCGCATGAAAACCTATTCTTCGCACTACATCAATGGTGAATGGGCTCCGGCTCAATCGACCGAGACCTTTACCGTCCATGACTCCAGCACCGAAGAGGTGATGGCCACCGTGCCCGCCGGCACGCAGGCCGAAGCCGAGCGCGCGGTGCTGGCGGCGCGTGCCGCATTCGAGGGCTGGTCCGCGTTGCCAGTGGAGACGCGCGCGGCCTACCTCGACAAGGTTTCCGCGGGCCTGAAAGCGCGCATGGATGAAATGGCCACGGCCATTGCGCGCGAGGTTGGCATGCCGCTCAAGCTTGCCAAGCCGGTGCAGGTCGGCGGGCCGGTGTGGAACTGGGCCAACTTTGCCAAGGTGGCGCGCGCCTTCGAATGGGAAAAGAAAGTCGGCAACTCGCTGGTGGTGCGCGAGGCCATCGGCGTGGTGGGTTGCATCACGCCCTGGAATTTCCCACTCAACCAGATCACGCTCAAGGTTGCGCCCGCACTCGCCGCGGGCTGCACGGTGGTGCTCAAGCCCAGCGAGATCGCGCCGGTCAACGCCATGATCCTGGCCGAGATCATTCACGAGGCCGGCCTGCCGCCGGGCGTGTTCAACCTGGTCAACGGCGCCGGCCCGGTGGTTGGCGAAGTGCTCGCCACGCACCCGGAGGTCGACATGGTGAGCTTCACCGGATCGACGCGCGCCGGCAAGCGCGTTTCCGAACTTGCGAGCCAGAGCGTCAAGCGCGTGGCGCTTGAACTCGGCGGCAAATCCGCCAGCGTGGTGTTGGCCGACGCGGACTTCGAAGCCGCCGTGAAGGGCACCATCTCCGCATGCCTGCTCAACAGCGGCCAGACCTGCTCGGCCCACACCCGCATGCTGGTGCCCGAAAGCCGCTACGCCGAGGTCAAGGCGCTGGCGCAAGCGGCGATTGCGAAGTTCATCATCGGGCCCAGCCTTGAAGAAACCAGCAAGCTGGGGCCGCTGGTGAGCGCGGCGCAGCGCGACCGCGTGCTGGGCTTCATCGAGCAAGGCGTGAAAGAGGGCGCCGAGGTCATCGCCGGTGGCGCGGCCCGCCCGGCGCACGACAAGGGCTATTTCGTGCAGCCTACGATCCTGCGCGTGAAGGCGGGCGACACGTTGGCGCGCGAGGAAATCTTCGGGCCGGTGCTGGTGGTCATCACGTACCAGGACGAAGACGAAGCGGTGAAGATCGCCAACGACACCATCTACGGCCTGGGCGGCGGCGTCTGGAGCGGCGACGAGGCCCATGCGCTGGCCGTGGCGCGCCGCATCCGCACCGGCCAGATCGATATCAACGGCGGCACGTTCAACGCCAACGCGCCATTCGGCGGCTACAAGCAGTCGGGCAATGGGCGGGAGAACGGGGTCTACGGATTCGAAGAGTTCCTTGAATTCAAGTCCTTGCAATTCAAGGCCGTGTGAATCGTCCCGCGTGATCGTCCCGCGTGAGGCGAGGAGGGCGCCGCCGGTTTATGCTCGCAGGCTATGAAGCTCTACAACTATTTCCGCTCCTCCGCCTCGTTTCGCGTGCGCATCGCGCTGCAGCTCAAGGGCCTGGCCTACGACTACGTGGCGGTGCACATCGCCAAGGGCGAGCACAAGCAAGAAGGGTACGCGGCAATCTCCGCTGACACGCTGGTGCCCGTGCTTGAGACCGACGACGGCCAGCGCCTGTCGCAGTCCATGGCGATCATCGAGTACCTGGATGAAATCCATCCCGAGCCCGCGCTGTGCCCCAAGGACGCGCTGGGCCGTGCGCGCGTGCGTGCGCTGGCACAGTCGATCGCCTGCGAGATCCATCCATTAAACAATCTGCGTGTGCTCAAGTACCTGGTGCGCGATCTGAAGGTCGAGGAAGAGGCCAAGAACACCTGGTATCGGCACTGGTGCCGCGAGGGCCTGGAAGCCTTCGAGCGCCAGCTCAACCAGCTGCCCGCCGCCACTTATTGCTACGGCGACACGCCGACACTGGCCGACTGCTGCCTGGTACCACAGATCTTCAACGCCAAGCGCTTCAACGTGAACTTTGACGGGCTCCCACGCACCATGGCCGCGTATGACGCCTGCATGCGGCACGAGGCCTTCCTGAAGGCGCAGCCCTCGGCCTGCCCCGACAACGAGGCTTGATCTCGGCAGCCGACCCTCATGCGCGACGACTGGCTTGTTCCCGCATGGCCGGCGCCTGCCAACGTGCGCGCGGTGTGCACCACGCGATCAGGCGGGCAATCCCTTGCGCCCTATGACGGCCTGAACCTGGGCGACCATGTCGGCGATGCACCGGCAGCCGTTGCCGCGAACCGGCAGCAGCTGCAGGAAGCCATCGGCACGCGCCCGGTATTTCTGCGCCAGGTGCATGGCCGCGCGGTGGCTGGGCTCGGCCCCTCATCAGGCGACGGCATCGAGGCCGATGCCTGCATGACCGCAGCGCCCGGCGTAGCCTGCACGATCATGGTGGCCGATTGCCTGCCCGTCCTGCTTACCGACCTTGGCGGCACCGCCGTTGCCGCCGCCCACGCAGGCTGGCGCGGGCTGGCGGGCGGGCGTGAAGGAGGGGTTCTGGAAGCGGTGCACCAGCAACTTTGCGATTCAATGCGTGCCGATCGGACGCAGTCAACTGCAGAGTTGATCGCCTGGCTCGGCCCCTGCATCGGGCCGCAAGCGTTCGAGGTCGGGCCTGAAGTGCGGGCCGAATTTCTCGCCCACGACCCGGCGGCCGCGGCCATGTTCCGCGAACACGGGAACGGCAAATGGCTGGCCGACCTGCAAGGCCTCGCGCGGCAGCGCCTGCAGGCGCTTGGCGTGACGCGCATCCACGGCAATGACGGTGGCCGCGACTGGTGTACGGTGGCCAACCCCTCAAGATTTTTCTCGCACCGGCGCGACAGCGGCGTGCTCGGCGGCAGCGGCCGTTTCGCTGCCTGCGTCTGGCTGGACCCGGTTCGCTGACGGCTCGGCGATCGCTCGATCAGCCGCTTCACGCGCCTTGATCGCGTTGCGCCGCGCCGGCGACCCCATCAGGTAAACCACCAGTGCCACGGGCGCGAATCCATAAAGCAAAAAGGTCACAATGGCACCCAGCACTGTTCCGTTGGTGTTGGTAGCTTCGGCTACCCCCATCATCAGTGCGACATAGATCCAGGCGATAACGACGATATACATGGGCTAGCTCACTTTTTTGTTGCACTGCAGCATAGATTCCGAGATACTAGGGTTTCACCTGATAAGCCAGAACATGAGGAGACATCGTGAATTCTGAAGCAGACTGGACGCAGGCCGCCCAGCAATTCCAGCAAACCTTCGGGGATAGCTGGACCAAGGCGCTGCAGTCTTTCCAGAACATGGATTTGAGCCAGGCCGGCCAGGTCCCCAGCGCGGCGGCGCCGCTTTCCTTTTCCCAGTCGAAGTTGCAGGAATTGCAGCAGCAATACCTGCAGGACGCGGGCCAGCTGTGGAACCAGGGCTTGCAATCCGGCTCAGTCAACACCGACAAGCGTTTTTCCGCCGATGCCTGGAGCAGCAACCCGGTTGCCTCATTTGCCGCTTCGGCCTACCTGCTCAATGCGCGCACGCTGATGGGCCTGGCCGACGCGGTCGAGGCCGATGCCAAGACCAAGGCTCGTATCCGCTTTGCCGTGGAGCAGTGCATGGCGGCATCGTCACCCAGCAATTTCATGGCGCTCAATGCCGAGGCGCAGAAAAAGGCCATCGAGAGCAAGGGTGAAAGCATTGCCAAGGGCGTGCACAACCTGCTGAACGACATGCGCCAGGGCCACCTGTCGATGACCGACGAAAGCCTGTTCGAGGTCGGCAAGAATGTGGCCACCACCGAAGGCGCGATCGTGTTCGAGAACGAGCTGTTCCAGCTGATCGAATACAAGCCGCTGACGGCCAAGGTCTACGAGAAGCCGTTCCTGCTGGTGCCGCCCTGCATCAACAAGTTCTACATCCTCGACCTGCAGCCCGAAAATTCGCTGATCCGCTATGCGGTGGAGCAGGGGCACCGCACCTTTGTGGTGAGCTGGCGCAATCCCGACGAATCGCTGGCCCACAAGACCTGGGACGACTACATCGAAGACGCCGCGATCCGCGCGATCGCTGTGGTGCAGGACATCACCGGCGCCAAGCAGATCAACGCCTTGGGGTTTTGCGTGGGCGGCACGATTCTGGGGACCGCGCTGGCCGTGCTTGCTGCGCGCGGGCAAAAACCGGTCACCAGCGCCACCTTCCTGACCACCTTCCTGGACTTCAGCGACACCGGCGTACTGGACCTGTTCATCGACGAGAACTTCGTCAAATTCCGCGAAATGCAGTTCGCCCAGGGCGGCCTGCTGGCGGGGCGGGATCTGGCGTCGACCTTCAGCTTCCTGCGGCCCAATGATCTGGTCTGGAACTACGTCGTCGGCAACTACTTGAAGGGCGAAACCCCACCGCCGTTTGACCTCCTGTACTGGAACAGCGATTCCACCAACCTCCCCGGGCCGTTCTATGCCTGGTACCTGCGCAATACCTACCTCGAAAACAACCTGATCAAGCCCGGCAAGACAACGGTCTGCGGCGAACAGGTCGACCTGGGGAAGGTGGACCTGCCGGTGTACATCTACGGCTCGCGTGAGGACCACATCGTGCCGATTGGCGGCGCCTATGCTTCCACGCAGTACTTGCCGGGCAAGAAGCGCTTTGTCATGGGCGCTTCCGGCCACATTGCCGGCGTGATCAATCCGCCCGCCAAGAAGAAGCGCTCATACTGGACCAATGACAAACTGCCTGCCACGCACGAGGCCTGGCTCAAGGGCGCCATCGAGCACCCCGGCAGCTGGTGGACCGATTGGGCGGATTGGCTCAAGCCCCTTGCCGGCAAGGAAATTGCGGCGCCCAAGGCGTATGGCAAAGGCAGTTACAAAGTGATTGAACCCGCGCCCGGGCGCTATGTCAAAGCCAAGGCATAAAGGCGAGGAAGCCGGCCATTGACTCCGGCGCCGCTCGGCATCAAGCTCCAACATCAACCCAGAAAATATCCCAGGAGATTCCCATGGAAGACATCGTCATCGTTTCAGCCGCACGCACGGCGGTCGGCAAATTTGGCGGATCGCTCGCCAAGGTCGCCGCTACCGACCTGGGTGCCGCGATCGTGAAGGAAGTGCTCGCGCGCAGCGGGCTGGCGGCCGACCAGATCGGCGAGGTCATCCTGGGCCAGGTGCTCGCAGCCGGCGCAGGCCAGAACCCGGCGCGGCAAGCGCTGATCAAGAGCGGCCTGGACAAGCAGACACCCGCGCTGACTATCAATGCCGTGTGCGGCTCCGGTCTCAAGGCGGTGATGCTGGCGGCGCAGGCCGTGGCCACCGGCGACAGCGAAATCGTGATCGCCGGCGGCCAGGAAAACATGAGCGCCGCCCCCCATGTGCTGATGAACTCGCGCGACGGCCAGCGCATGGGCGACTGGAAGCTGACCGACACCATGATCGTCGATGGCCTGTGGGACGTGTACAACCAGTACCACATGGGCATCACGGCCGAGAACGTCGCCAAGAAGTACGGCATCAGCCGCGAAATGCAGGATGCGCTTGCTTTGGCCAGCCAGCAAAAGGCCGCTGCCGCGCAAGACGCGGGCAAGTTCAAGGATGAAATCATGCCGTTCATCATCCCGCAGAAGAAGGGCGAGCCCATCGTCTTCGCGGCCGACGAATTCATCAACCGCAAGACCAATGCCGAAGCGCTGTCCAGCCTCAAGCCCGCGTTCGACAAGGCCGGCGGCGTGACCGCTGGCAACGCCTCGGGCATCAACGACGGCGCCGCCGCGGTGATGGTCATGACCGCGCGCAAGGCCGAGGCGCTTGGCCTCAAGCCCATGGGCCGCATCGCCAGCTACGCCACCAGCGGCCTGGACCCGGCCTACATGGGCATGGGCCCAGTCCCCGCGTCCACCAAGGCGTTGCGCCGTGCCGGCTGGACGTCCGCCGATCTCGACCTGCTGGAAATCAATGAAGCCTTTGCCGCGCAAGCATGCGCCGTGAACCAGGAAATGGGCTGGGACACAAGCAAGGTGAACGTCAATGGCGGTGCCATTGCCATCGGCCATCCCATCGGCGCATCCGGTTGCCGCATTCTGGTCACGTTGCTGCATGAGATGCAGCGCCGCGACGCGAAGAAGGGCATCGCCTCGCTGTGCATTGGCGGCGGCATGGGCGTGGCCTTGACGATCGAACGCTGAGCGAGTTCTCGCGTTCCGCAAAAAAGGTAGCCGCGTTTGGACGCGGCTTTTTTGCGCACTGCAATCGGTCCCATGACGCCTGCTCACGCCCCATTTTGGTACAGTGTTTTCCTTAGGGGCGGGCGCTTCAAACTTGAGTACAGTGCTTCAGCAATCCTGCGCTTTCGCATCTTCTAGAGGAGTAACAAAATGAGTCAAAAAGTCGCTTACGTCACCGGAGGCATGGGAGGAATTGGCACCGCTATTTGCCAGCGCCTGCACAAGGAAGGCTTCAAGGTCATCGCCGGCTGCGGCCCGACACGCGACCATGTCAAATGGCTGGGTGAGCAAAGCGCCTTGGGCTACACGTTCTATGCATCCGTTGGCAACGTGGGTGACTGGACGTCTACCGTCGATGCCTTCACCAAGGCCAAGGCCGAGCACGGCAGCATCGACGTGCTGGTGAACAACGCCGGCATCACGCGCGACCGCATGTTCATGAAGATGACCCGCGAAGACTGGGACGCGGTGATCGAGACCAACCTCAACTCGATGTTCAATGTCACCAAGCAGGTGGTGGCCGACATGGTTGAAAAGGGCTGGGGCCGCATCGTCAACATCTCTTCGGTCAACGGCGAAAAAGGCCAGGCCGGGCAAACCAACTATTCCGCCGCAAAGGCTGGCATGCACGGCTTCTCGATGGCGCTGGCACAAGAACTCGCGACCAAGGGCGTGACCGTCAACACCGTGAGTCCAGGCTACATCGGCACCGACATGGTCAAGGCCATCCGCGAAGACGTGCTGGCCAAGATCGTCGCCACCGTCCCCGTCAAGCGCCTGGGCGAACCCAGCGAAATCGCCTCCATCATTGCCTGGCTGGCCTCGGAAGAAGGCGGCTACGCCACCGGTGCGGACTTCTCCGTCAATGGTGGGTTGCATATGGGGTAGGGATTTTGGGAAGGGCGAGGGCCCCGCGTTAGCGGGATCGACCCCCAAAATCCTTACCGTTTCAACGGGCCTAGATGGCCCGTTGAAACGACAAAGCGGTTGAACTGGAAACTACCTCCCCAAATTCTCCCTCACCCGATTCACCTCCAGCTCCGTCACTTCCGCCGCCTGGTTGCCCCAGGCAGTGCGGATGTGCGTGAGCACCATGGCGATATCGCTGCCTTCCAGCTTGAGCATGAAAGGCGGCATGCCGAAGGGCCGTGGGTTGCCCGTAGTGGCTGGCGCATAGCCACCGTTTAGAACGATCTGCACCAGATTGGCGGTGGCGGGCATGGTGACGGCGCGGTTGCCGGCAAGCGCAGGGTAGGCCGCCGGCACGCCTTGGCCTTTGTCGCCATGGCACTGCGCACAATGTTCCTCGTACAGCTTGGCGCCGCGCGCCGCACGCTTCGCATCCACGTCCGGCATGGGCTGCGCAGGGCGGGGCGGGGCCTGCGGCAGCGCCTTGAGGTAGACCGCCATCGCACCCAGATCCTCGGGGCTGATGTGCTGTGTGCTTTGCAACACCACTTCGGCCATCGGCCCGATGGTCGCCGCGCGTGGCGAGATGCCGGTTTGCAGCAGGCGCACGATGTGCTGCGGTTCCCAGTCGGCAACACCGGCTTCGGCGGTGGAGGCCAGCGAGGGTGCATACCAATTCTGCATGGGGATCAGGCCACCGGCGAGGTCGAGCTTGCTGTCCGTCGCACCCAGTACGTTGCGCGCGGTATGGCAGGCAGCGCAATGCCCCAGGCCGCGCACGAGATAGGCACCTCGGTTCCATTGCGCGGACTGGCCGGCATCCTGCTGATGCACACCGGGGCTGAAGTACAGCGCGCGCCACACCGCCAGCGCGCCTTGCGTGCCGTAGGGCCAGCGCAAGGCGTGCGCCGTGTTGTCTTGCGCGACCGCAGGCAGGGTTCTCAAGTACGCGTAGATCGCATCGGAATCCGCACGCGTGACCTGCGTGTAGTTCGGGTACGGAAACGCCGGATAGAGCAGGCGCCCGTCTTTCGATCGCCCGTTGTGCAGGGCGCGCCAGAAGTGCGCGGCCGACCAGCTGCCGATGCCGGTTCTTTCATCCGGTGTAAGGTTGCTCGAGAAGACGGTGCCAAAGGGGGTGTCGATGCCCCGGCCGCCCGCATAGGGCGCGCCGCCGCGCGTCGTGTGGCAGGTCATGCAGTTGCCGGCGCGCGCCAGGTAGGCACCGCGTGCAATCAGTTCTTGCGCGGCCGGTAACGGTGGGGATCCCATTGCCATATCGGCTACCGGTGTTTCATCGCGCAGGTTGAGCCACCAAACGGCGGCTCCCAAGCCGGCCGCCAGCACCGCGCACCCCAGCAACCACGTCATCCACCTTTTCATTTGCTCGGCCCCTGGGCGGCCGGAAGCGGCGTCGGCGCGGTGCCGCAGGCGATGCGCAACGCATCGGGCGAGGCCGCGGGCAAGGCCGCCGCCGGCTTGGTGTTGGCCGGCAACGGCTGGGCCGCGAGCCAGGCGGCAACGGCGGTCACGTCCTCGGGCTCGAGCTGGTTGGCGATGTGGGCCATGCAGTCCGGCGCATGTGCGCGCCGCTGCTTCGTTCGCCAGGCGCCGAGCTGCGAGTTGAGATAGTCGCGCGGCAGCCCGAGCAGGCCCGGGATATTGGGTGCAACGCCCGTGAGTGCCAGGCCATGGCATTGCACGCAGGCTGGTATGCGCTGCTTGATGTCGGGGTTTGACGTATCTCCGTAGAGCGCAATCGTGCGGCCGCGCCGCAAGACGGCCGGTGTCACTTTCGTGGGTTTCGGCAGCGCGTAGGGCAGGTCCAGCGCCGAGAAGTATTCGGCGATTTCCAGCAGGTAGCCGTCGGACAGCGGGTCGACCATGCGCGTCATCAAGCCGTAGTGGCGCCGCCCATCGCGGAAATTCAGCAACTGGTTGTAGAGGTAGCCGGCCGGCTTGCCGGCAATGCGCGGGTAGTAGCCGTCCGGCGCGGCCCGGCCCTCCTTGCCGTGGCAGGCGGTGCAGGCCAGGGTGCGCTG
>DATILI010000102.1:0-4464 GCA_035476635.1 Burkholderiaceae bacterium
GCCACCGAGGCCATCAGCGAATTCATCGCGTGCTCGGTCTTGTCCAGGTCGCCGGCGCGCACATAGACCTGCAGCAAATGATTCTTGCCGCTGCGCGTGGTGATGCGCTGCTCGCGCGACACGAGCTGGCCCGCCACCAGCGCGAACAGGTAGGAGGGCTTGCGGTGCGGGTCGACCCAGCGCGCGAAATGGCGGCCTTCGTCGAGCGCGCCATGCGCCACCAGGTTGCCATTGGAAAGCAGCACCGGGTACCTGGCCTTGTCGGCGCGCAAGGTCACGGTGTAGCTGGCCATCACGTCGGGCCGGTCGAGAAAATAGGTGATGCGGCGAAAGCCTTCGGCCTCGCACTGCGTGAAGAATGAATCGTTGCTGACGTACAGGCCCATCAGCTTGGTGTTCTTGGCCGGTGCGCAGGTGGTGAATATCTCGAGCTCGAAAGCGCCTTCTTCCACGGCCGGGAGGTTTTCCAGCACCAGCTGGCCGCCATCCATCTTGAACGAGGTGCCCTGGCCGTTCACCAGCACGCGCGCCAGGTTCAGCTCTTCACCATCGAGCCTGAGTGGCTGCGCCGGCACGTCGGGGTTGCGCCGCAGTTTCATCTTGTTGAGCACCCGGGTCTTGGCCGGATCGAGATCGAAAGTGAGGTCCACGGTGTCGATCCAGTACGCCGGGGCGACGTAGTCTTCACGGCGAATCACTGTGTTTTGGCCTTCACGCAACATGCAGACTCTCCAGGAAATTTGAATTCAACAGTTCGGTGTAGTCGCGCACGCTGGCAATCACATGCTCGCCGGCCAATTCGGCGGCGCTGTGGCTGCTGCACACGGCAACAGCGCGCATGCCGGCGCGGCGCGCGGCTTCGATGCCAAAAGGCGCGTCTTCAAAGACGATGCAAGCCGCGGCTTTTGCGCCCATGCGCTGTGCCGCCTCCAGAAAGATCGCGGGCTCGGGCTTGCCCGGCAAGCCTTCGTCGCCGCCGACCACGGCGTGTGGCGCGGCCTGCATCCTCAGGTGCGAGAGGGCGAACGCGATATTGTGTTTGTCACCGGCCGTGCCCACGCCCACCTTCAGGCCCCTTGTCCTGGCCTTCGCGGCAAAGGTCCTGAAGCCAGCGACTTCGGCAAACACGGGCGCGAAGAGCTCGCGGTAGATTGCTTCCTTTTCGTGGATCAGGCGCCAGCTCTCTTCTTCCTCGATGTCGCGCTGAAACAGCTCGCGCATGCATTCGGCACCGGTGCGGCCGGTGGTGCGGCGCAGCAGGTCGGCCACATCGACGGCGATGCCGTGGCGCCGGCAGAACTCCATCCAGCTTTTGGCATGCCAGGGCATGGAGTCGATCATGGTGCCGTCCATGTCGAAGATCAGGGCTTCAATGGGCTGCATTACACGCCCTGCTTGAGCGAGGCCTCGATGAACGGGTCGAGATCGCCGTCCAGCACCTTCTGGGTGGCCGAGATCTCGACGCCGGTGCGCAAATCCTTGATGCGGCTGTTGTCCAGCACGTAGCTGCGGATCTGGTGGCCCCAGCCCACGTCGGTCTTGCTGTCCTCGAGCTTTTGCTGCTCTTCCTGGCGCTTGCGCATCTCGTGGTCGTACAGGCGCGAGCGCAGGCGCTTCCAGGCGACATCGCGGTTGCTGTGCTGGCTGCGGCCGTCCTGGCACTGCACCACGATGCCGGTGGGGATGTGCGTCAGGCGCACCGCCGAGTCGGTCTTGTTGATGTGCTGGCCGCCGGCGCCGCTGGCGCGGTAGGTGTCGGTGCGCACGTCGGAAGGGTTGATCTCGATCTCGATGGAATCGTCGATTTCCGGGTAGACAAACACGCTGGCGAAGCTGGTGTGGCGTCCACCGGAGGAGTCGAACGGGCTTTTTCGCACCAGCCGATGCACGCCGGTTTCGGTGCGCAGCAGGCCAAAGGCGTATTCGCCCTCGATCTTGATGGTGGCGCTCTTGATGCCGGCCGTGTCGCCCGCGGATTCGTCTTCCACGGTGGTCTTGAAGCCTTTGCGCTCGGCGTACTTCAAGTACTGGCGCAACAGCATGCTGGCCCAGTCGCAGGCCTCCGTGCCGCCGGCGCCGGCCTGGATGTCCAGGAAGGCGTTCATCGGGTCGGCCGGGTTGTTGAACATGCGGCGGAATTCCAGCTGCGAGACGATCTCGCCCAGCTTGGCGGCCTCCGCCTCTATGGTCATGAGGCCCGCCTCGTCGCCGTCCTCCTTGCTCATCTCGTAGAGTTCAAGGTTGTCGGCCAGCTCGCGCTGGAGGCTGGCAAGCGTGAGCACCACGCCGTCCAGCGCCTTTTTTTCCTTGCCCAGTTCCTGGGCCTTCTTGGGGTCGTTCCAGACCGTCGGGTCTTCAAGCGATGCTTCGACTGTCCTCAGACGCTCTGCCTTGGCATCGTAGTCAAAGATACCCCCGTAGGTCTTCGGTCCGGGCACGCAGGTCGATGAGCTGGGTGCCGATGAGGTTGATGCGTTCTGCGTCCATGGGGAAAGTTCCTGACAATGATTATTTTGGTGGGCTAACCCAGCATTTTCTCATGTGAGGAAGTCCTGCAGCAGCGCGGCCAGTTGTTCGGGCTGGTCATGGTGCAACATGTGGCCCGCGTCGGTGACCACGGCCTGGCGCAGCTGGGGCACGGCCTTCAGTCTTTCGTGGTATTCGTCCAGGGTGTATTTGCCCTGCCACCAGCCGCCAAGCGAGTCGTCGGTGGCTTCCACAGCCAGCGTCGGTGCGGCAATGGCCCGATAGATCTCCAGCGCCTCGTCGACCCGGAACAGGTTGGCGTTGGTGATCTTGTGGGCCGGGTCGCCCAGGATTTCCCATTTGCCTTCGGTGTTGGGCTTGGCCCAGTGCTGCGCGAGCCAATCGGCCTTGCTTTGCGAAAGGCGCGGATTGGTCTTCATCAGGCGGCGCGCCACGCCCGAAGCGTCGTCATAGGAGCGCAGCGCCATTTCGCCGCGGTGCAGGCTCTTGAGCTCGTCCATCCAGCGGCCATAGCGCGTCGGCGCCTGGGACGCCCGTGTGGCCGGCATGCCGAATCCTTCCAGGTTCACCAGCCGGCGGATGCGCTCGGGCCGCGCACCGGCGTACATCATCACCACGTTGCCGCCCATGCTGTGGCCCACGAGGTCGATCTGTTGGCCGGGGGCGTAGTGGTCCAGCAGGAAGTCCAGGTCCGCCAGGTAGTCCGGGAACCAATAGTTGTCGTCGCCGCTGGCCTCGGTCAGCCCATAGCCGCGCCAGTCCGGCGCGATGACCCAGCGCCCGGCGGCAAACGCCTCGGAGAAGGCGTCGACGACGAATTGATAGGAGGCCGCCACGTCCATCCAGCCATGCACCATGACCAGGGGGGCGATGCCGGCGCTGGGCTCGCCCCATTGGCGCACGTGGTAGTTGAGATTGCGGATCGGGATGAACTCGCTGCGGGAGATTCTGCGGGCTTGGTACATTCGGCCAATGATAAGGAGACTGGCCATGGCCCGCAGTCAAGCCGATGACAACTACGAGCAATTGCACCGCAATTTCCGCTGGCTGGTGCCCGAACACTTCAATATTGCGCAGGTCTGCAGCGCGCGCTGGGCGCAAAACCCGCAGACTGCAAGGCGCATCGCTGTCCATGCGGACGGGTCTGCGGTAGTCGCGCCCAGCTCGCATACCTATGCCGAACTGCAGGAGGCCGCCAACCGCCTGAGCCACCTGCTGCAATCGCTGGGCGTGCGCCGCGGCGACCGGGTAGCCATGGTGATGCCGCAGCGCTTCGAGACCGCCGTGGCCTACATGGCCGTGTTCCAGCTCGGTGCCGTGGCCATGCCCTTGTCGATGCTGTTCGGGCCGGAAGCGCTGGAATACCGCCTGCAAGACAGCGCGGCCGTACTGGCCATTTGCGATGACAGCAGCATCGACAACCTGCTGGCCGTGCGCGCGCAATGCCCCGCGCTGCGCCACTTGATCGGCGTAGGCGCTGCGGCCATTCGCGCCGATCTTGGCTACGAAACGGCGCTCGCCGCGCAGCCCGCCACCTTCGAGCCCGTTCAGACCAAGGCCGAGGAGGGCGCCTTGCTGATCTACACCAGCGGCACCACCGGTCCGCCCAAGGGTGCGCTGGTGCCGCACCGCGCCCTGATCGGCAACCTGACCGGCTTTGTCTGCAGCCAGAACTGGTTCGGCTTCATCCCCGGCCAGTCTGCCGGAGACCGCAACCCCTCCGTGTTCTGGTCTCCGGCAGACTGGGCTTGGACTGGCGGGCTGATGGACGCCTTGCTGCCGACGCTCTACTTCGGCCTGCCGATCGTCGCCTGGAACGGCCGCTTCAGCGCCGATACCGCGTTCACGCTGATGCAAAAGTACGGCGTGACGCACAGCTTCCTGTTTCCTACCGCGCTCAAGGCCATGATGAAGGCCTACCCGCAGCCGGAAAAGCAATTCAAGCTCAAGCTTCAGGCCATCATGAGCGGCGGCGAG
>DATILI010000103.1:0-46840 GCA_035476635.1 Burkholderiaceae bacterium
CGGGCTGACGATCGCCGTGCACAACGGCAAGCAGCACGTGCCGGTCTACATCACCGACCAGATGGTGGGCCACAAGCTGGGCGAATTCGCCCTGACGCGCACCTTCAAGGGTCACCCGGCGGACAAAAAAGTCCAGAAGAAATAAGGAAAGACCATGGAAACACGTGCAGTCCTCCGGGGCGTCCGTCTGTCGGTCGATAAAGGCCGCCTGGTCGCCGATCTGATTCGCGGCAAGAAAGTGGATCAAGCGCTGAACATTCTGCAATTTACGCAGAAGAAGGCAGCCGTCATCGTCAAGAAGGTTCTGGAGTCGGCGATTGCCAACGCGGAACACAACGACGGTGCCGACATCGACGAACTGAAGGTCAAGACCATCTACGTCGAGCAAGGTGCCACGCTCAAGCGTTTCACCGCGCGCGCCAAAGGCCGCGGCAACCGCATCAGCAAGCCCACGTGCCATGTGTACGTGACGGTCGGCAACTGAAAGGCCTGGGAATAATATGGGACAGAAAATCCATCCTACCGGCTTCCGCCTCTCGGTGAGCCGCAACTGGGCCAGCCGCTGGTACGCCAACAACCGTGACTTCGCCGGCATGCTGGCTGAAGACATCAAGGTGCGCGAGTACCTGAAGGTCAAGCTCAAGAACGCTTCGGTTTCGCGCGTTCTGATCGAGCGCCCTGCCAAGAGCGCCCGCATCACGATCTTCTCGGCGCGTCCGGGCGTCGTGATCGGCAAGAAGGGCGAGGACATCGAGAACCTCAAGAAGGAACTCGGTAGGCAACTGGGCGTGCCCGTCGCGGTCAACATCGAGGAAGTGCGCAAGCCCGAAATCGATGCCAAGCTGATTGCCGACTCGATCACCCAGCAGCTCGAAAAGCGCATCATGTTCCGCCGTGCCATGAAGCGCGCCATGCAAAACGCCATGCGTCTGGGTGCCCAAGGCATCAAGATCATGTCGGCAGGCCGTCTGAATGGCATCGAAATCGCGCGTACCGAGTGGTACCGCGAAGGCCGCGTGCCGCTTCACACCCTGCGTGCCGATATTGACTACGGCTTCTCCGAAGCCAAGACCACCTACGGCGTCATTGGCGTCAAGGTCTGGGTCTACAAGGGCGATACGCTGGGCCGTAACGATCTGCCGGCCGTGGAAACCCCGCGTCCGGACGAAGAGCGCCGCCCCCGTGGTCCGCGCCGCGATGCCCGCCCTGGTGACCGTCCGCCCGCACGCGGCCCGCGTCGTCCGGCAGGTGGCAGCGTGGCTCCGGCCGATGGCAGCGACAAACCCGCAGAAGCAACAGGTGCCGATGCACCGAAAACTACCGTTAAGCGCGTCCGCAAGGTAGGCGCGCCTGCAGCTCCCGCTGCTGACGGTAAAGGAGAATAACTATGCTGCAACCCGCTCGTCGCAAATACCGCAAAGAGCAAAAGGGCCGTAACACCGGTATCGCAACCCGTGGCAACACGGTGGCGTTTGGTGATTTCGGTCTGAAGTCCACCGATCGCGGTCGCCTCACGGCGCGCCAGATCGAGTCGGCCCGCCGTGCGATCTCCCGTCACGTGAAGCGTGGCGGCCGCATCTGGATCCGGATTTTTCCGGACAAGCCGATTTCCCAGAAGCCTGCTGAAGTGCGTATGGGTAACGGCAAGGGCAACCCCGAGTACTACGTGGCCGAAATCCAGCCCGGCAAGGTGCTGTACGAAATCGTCGGTGTGCCCGAAGAGCTCGCCCGCGAAGCGTTCCGCCTGGCTGCTGCCAAGCTGCCGCTGCGCACCACGTTTGTCAGCCGCATGATCGGCCAGTAATCAGGAGAATCACATGAACGCTACTGAACTGCGCAAGAAAGATACTGCCGGCCTGCAAACCGAAGTCAAAGAGCTGCAAAAGGCCCATTTCGGCCTGCGCATGCAAAAGGCTACGCAGCAACTCAACAACACCGCTACGCTGCGCAGCACGCGCCGCGATATCGCCCGCGCCAAAACGATTCTTGCTGAGAAGCAAAAAGAATCGTCGGCTACCAAGTAAGGAGTGACCATGACGGAAGCTAAAACATCCCTCAAGCGCACCTTGATTGGCAAGGTGGTCAGCGACAAGCGTGCCAAGACGGTGACGGTGCTGATCGAGCGCCGTGTCAAGCACGAGCTTTACGGCAAGATCGTTGCCAAGTCGAGCAAGTACCACGCCCATGATGAAAAGGGCGAGTTCCATCTCGGCGACATGATCGAGATCACGGAAAGCAGGCCGATCTCCAAGACCAAGAACTGGGTTGCGACCCGTTTGGTGCAAAAGGCGGCAGCGGTCTGACGTTTTCGCAAACCCCAGACTGCAAGCGAATCAAAAACGGCCCACAATGTGGGTCGTTTTTGTTTTTGAACCTCAATTGATGTGAAGGAAGCACCCATGATCAAAGTCGGAGACACCCTGCCCGCTGGCACCCTGATGGAATATTCCGAGGTGGAAGGCAATGGTTGCAGCATTGGCCCCAATGCCGTGGAGATCAGCAAGGCCACGGCCGGGAAGACCATCGCCTTGTTTGCCTTGCCCGGCGCTTTCACGCCGACCTGCTCCGCCAAACACGTGCCGGGCTACGTCGAGAAGTTCAACGAGTTGAAGGCGGCCGGCGTCGATGAAATCTGGTGCGTGAGCGTGAACGACGCTTTCGTGATGGGCGCCTGGGCGCGTGATCAAAAAACAGAAGGCAAAGTGCGCATGCTCGGCGACGGCAGCGCTGCTTTCGCCCAAGCCACGGGACTGACGTTGGACCTTACGGCCAAGGGCATGGGCGTGCGCAGCAATCGCTATTCGATGCTGATCAAGGACGGCAAGGTCACGACCCTGAACGTCGAAGGCCCGGGCAAATTCGAAGTGAGCGACGCCGCCACGATGCTGGCCCAGGCCAAAGGCTGAGAGCCGCCTTCGCTCCTTGAGGGGAGATCAAAGCGGCCCCCGTGCCTGGCTTGCAGGGGGTCTGCTGCGGCGCTCAAAGGTCGGCTTTGAGATAGTGCGCACCCGCAATGGGGTTGTGATAGTAGGGCGGAATGTCCGCGAAGCCCAGATCCTCGTAAAGCGCGCGGGCGGCTTCCATATCGTCCAGCGTGTCCAGCAAGACGCAGTCATAGCCGGCCTGGCGCGCTGCATCGAGGATGGTCTCGACCAGCTGCCGCCCCAGGCCAAAGCCGCGAAATGCCTTGCGCACATACAGGCGCTTCATTTCGCTGGCGTTCGGATAGTCCACGCTATCGAGCGGTCGCAGCGCACAGCAGCCGGCAAGTGCCCCATCGACAAGGGCAAGGCGCAGCGCGCCGCGGGGCTCGGCGTACTCGCCGGGGAGCGAGGCGAGTTCTGTCTCGAAATCCTGAAAACACAAGTCCACGCCCAGACCTTCGGCATATTCACGGAAGATCTCGCGCGTAGCATCGAGCCCTGGCAGGTCGCCCGGCGTCATGAATTGGATCAGCGGCGCGTTCAAACTTGTCGGAAGAAATGAGGGCCTTGCAGTTTATCCGCTTCCGCTGCCGTCGCAAGGCGTTGCGCCTGTGCGCGATGGTCAGCCGCCCAGCGTGACAAGCCAGCTCACCAGCGCGGCGCACACGCCGAACACCACCGCGGCAACGATCCGCGACTGCGCATCGTCGCGCGAAGCGGCGACAGGCGTGCTCACGAGCTTGTCGCCGTGCAGCATCGGCTTGATCAGGTTTTCCTTCTTCTTCCAGAGGTAGTACAGGACGGCCGCAATGTGCAGCACGATCAGCGCCAGCAAGATCCACTTGCCCACCCGCTTGTGGTACCAGGTGGCCAGCAGCCCGTTGGCGGAATCCACGAATTTGTTCAGGGGCCCGGTGAAGGCGATCTCGTCATCGGCGAACAGTCCGGTGCTGACCTGCGCGATCAGGAAGACCAGCATGGCAAAGACAGAGCCCGCACCCAAGGGGTTATGGCCGACCAGGTGGTCGGGGTGTGCTTGTCCCCGCAGGTATTTGACCAGGCTGCCCGGCGAATAGACGAACGAGGCAAAGCGCGACCAACGTCCACCGACCAGACCCCAGGCCACGCGAAACAGCAGCAAGCTCAGCACCGCATAGCCGAATCGTGCGTGCCAGGGCATCGCGTTGCCGCCGATATTGCCCGTGACCAGCAGGCCGACGACGCAGGCCAAGAGGGCCCAGTGGAAGATACGGGTGGGCAAGTCCCAGACCCTGACTTTGTTCTGCATGTCATTCCCTCGTCAAAATAGATGGTGTACTATCTGTTTGCATTGTGCAGCAACCGGGCTGCGGCCGAAGGATTAGTGAAATCCCTGAATCTTTAGTTCCGGCTGAACTTTTCTCTGCAAAAGGCACTCAGCACGGTTTCGGTTCTTAAAAATTTCAACCCACGAAAGAAGCACCTCTATGAAAGCTATTGCCTCGTTCGCTCTTGCTGCTGCCGCCGTCACCCTGGCCGCACCGGCCTTTGCGCAGTTCGCCAAGCCGGAAGATGCCATCAAGTACCGCCAAAGCGGCATGTTCGTGATGGCGCAGCATTTCGGGCGCCTGGGTGCCATGGCCAATGGCCGCATCCCGTTCGACGCCAAGGTGGCTGCCGACAATGCCGACATCGTCGCCGGCATGTCCAAGCTGCCGTTCGCCGGGTTCGGCCCGGGCACGGACAAGGCCGCGCCCAACAAGGCCAAGGCGGAAATCTGGACCGAGCAGGCCAAGTTTTCGGAAGGTGCGGACAAGATGCAGGCCGAAGCCGTGAAGTTGGCTGCCGCCGCCAAGACGGGCAACCTGGACACATTGAAAACCGCATTTGGCTCCATGGCCGGTACCTGCAAGAGCTGCCACGACGCCTACCGCAGCCAGTAATCGCCCTTGAGTGAGTCAAAAAAACGGCCAAATCCGCAAGGACTTGGCCGTTTTCTCGTGTGGCGGGCCTTGGTGCTTCAGACTTCGGCCAGCAGCTTCTCGATGAGCCGGTGCAATTCGGTGAAGTTGGGCTCGCCTACATAGCGCTTCACGATGTCGCCGCGCTTGTTCACGATGTACGTCGTAGGCGTGAGGCGCACGTCGCCCCAAGCCTGCGCGATTGCGCCCGTGTTGTCGATGGCCACCTTGAACGGCAGCTTGCGCGTTTGCGCATAGTTCACCACATAGCTCGGTGGGTCGTAACTCATGGCGACCGCCAGCGTATCGAAGCCCTGGGCCTGGTATTTGTCATAGGTGGCAATGACCTTGGGCATTTCAGCCACGCAGGTCGTGCAGCTCGTGGCCCAGAAGTTCACCAAGGTAACCTTGCCCTTGAGATCCGCGGTGGTCTTTTTCGAGCCATCCAGAAGCACGAAAGTGGATTGCGGCGCAGCGTCTTGGCCTGAAGAGAAAAAATAGCCGGCGGCGCCAATGGCCAAAACGGCTACGACAGCGGCAGCGTACAACGTTCGTTTCATTTCAGAGACTTATTGGAAAGGGCAACAACGCGGATGGACTCCCTGGGAATCCAAAAGTTCGCATTCCGTTGCTCAGGCGATCTTGGCAAGTTCCAGCACCAGCACCTGCGGTAGTTGAGCGCGCAGGCTGCCGCGGCTGACGCGCGTCATGCTGTCGCTCATCCAGCTCGCCATGGCCAGCGTGTTGGCGTCGCTGGCGATTTCGATCATGGGGAAGTTCGGGTCTTGCTGCAACAGCTCCTGACACAGCGCGTCGAAGCGCGCATCGCGCACGCGCTCGTCGACGATCAGCATGTGCGGCTGCTCGACCTTGCAGGTACGCACGGCCTGCTCAGGCGAGGCAACGCAGTCGACCAGCAGGCCCATGTTGCCGCAAATGTCCGCAATATCGTCGCGCAAGCCTTCATCCGCCGTCACCAGCAGGATTTGATGGCCAGCCAGCGACTTGGATTCACTGGGCATCCACGAATCGGCGCCCAGGTCCATTTCCACCGCGGTCAAGCCCTCAAGCTGCTTGACGGTCCGCGGAAACTCGATCGTCAAGACGGCCTCGTCGCTGGACTTGACGCGATCCAGTGCCGCACCGATCGATTGGGCGATCTCTGTCAGCAAATGCCAGCTGAGTTTCTCGAATTCGCCTTCCACTGCCGGGCTGCCAGGCCCGCTGGTGGTGACGGTTGGGCTCGACTTGAACACCAGCAGGCCGTGCTCGGGCAAGTGCTTGATCTCAAGCGAAACCGTCAGCCGGTGCCCCCGCTCGGAAGCCCAGTCAATAGCGGCCTCGATCAGGCTGGACAGCAGGCCGGGGTCAACGATGACCTCCACGCGCTTGATCCGCTGCACCAGCTCGATGCCGCGCTGGTGGAAGAACTGGTGGCGCTCGGCCAGCGCCTGCTTGACGATGGCGTCCAGGGCCAGGCGTTCATGGGACTGCCGCAGGCGACCGCGCGAAAGCCGGGCGAGTTGCTGGCTCTGCATGGCAACGCGCCGTGCGGTTTCGATGGCGCCGCTCAGTTCCTGGACCTGCGCCCTGGAGATCTTGCCGGTGGAGATCAGGTCATGCACGATGCGCTGCATGTCTGCCAGCGGCTCCGACAGCTGCAGGCCGATGACGCCGGCCAGCACATAGTCCGGACGCTCCCGGTGCACGGGTTTGGCCGTCAATTCCGTGCCGACGTTCGCCGCCGTGAGCGACGCCGGCACAGTGGGTGAAAATCGATGGTCAGATCCCATTCAAAAGAAACCTCTGCAAGCGCTGTCCTCAAATAATTGTGCCTGTCCGCATCTGCGCCGTTGCAACGCTCAATGGGAATCGCGAACCTTTGAGTTTAGCTACAAAGGTTCATGATTCGCCTGAGTGTGATGGACCACTGATTAAAGCGCATTCACGCCTTGTCATACAACTTTTTTCGCGCGCCCGCCAAAGCTTCGTGCAGATAGTGCCCGTAGAAGTCCGGCACGGCAATTCCCAAGATGCGCGGCGCGAGCTCCTCGCCCTCGGCGCCGAAAAACAGGACTGTCGGTGTGAAAGCGGCTTTCCAGCGTTGAGCCAGTTTTGCGCCGGTCGCAGATTCACCGGAGAAGCCGCGAATGACAGACCGATCGTCCGTGACATCGATCTGCCACGCATGCAACCCTTCGGCGCGCATCGGCAGGAGGTAGTTTCGGCGCACCAGCTCGCAATAGGGGCAGCCGGCCAGGCTGACCAGCAGCACCAGCGGTTCCCGCTGGCTGGCCGCCGCTTTCGCCGCGGCCTGCAGCGAAGCGGGCACCGGCAAGGCGGTGTCGCGCGCCAGCACAGGCCAGGCCAGTGTTGCCGAGCCGGCTGCCAGCCAGCCGGCAAACCGGCGCCGCGCGAGAAATGAGGTCATGCAGCACAGTCCAGGAGGATCCGGGTCAAATCGCCGGGGGCGCTCACCATGGGGTCATGGCCGGTCTTGAGCTCCACCACTTTCGCGCCCGGCAGCCATGCGCCCTCCCAGAACTTCGGGTCCACGACTCTTTGGCGGATTACATCGATGGTTGCCAGCGGCGGCTGCGTGCAGTTGACGAAAGTGCGCGGCACGCCCGCCACACGGCGCGGGTCGAAGTCCAGGGCGGCCTGGTAGGTGTGGCCTGGGTGCGGCGTCTGGCGCCGCTGCACCCAGGCGTGCTGCTCGGCATCCAGCCCGAACACTTTCGGGTCCGGTGCGGGAAAGGCGTAGGCGGATGATGCCTGGGCCGCGGCAAGCCGGGCCTCGCGGGTGGCGCTTGCATGCGTGCTGCTCCAGCTTTCGCCGGGTTTGGGCACGACAGCGTCTACATAGACGAGGTGCCCCAGCCGCTGCGGCATGCGGTCGGCCACAGCCGTGCCGAGCATGCCAGCGTAGGAATGAACCACCAACACGACCTTGTCCATCTCCTCAAACGCGATAGCGTTGGTGACGTCGGCGATGTGGGTCTCAAGCGTGATGTTGGTGTCCAGCAGGTGGACCCGTTCGCCGACACCGGTCAGTGTGACGGCGTGCGCGCGATGCCCAGCGCGAACCAGCGCCTGCGCAACATCGCGCCAGCACCAGGCGCCGTGCCAGGCGCCATGGACGAGAACGAAATTGGCCATCAGATCACCTTGCCCTTTTTCAAGTTGGACAGCTGCTCGTCCGTGTAGTGCAGCACGCCGCGCAGGATTTCCTCGGTGTGCTGTCCGAGCAGGGGCGGTGGCAGGCCGCCCGAGCCCGGGCCGCGCACCGGCGTGGCGCTGAGCTTCATCGGGCTGGCCACCAGGCGCAGCTTGTCTTGCATCGGGTGCTGCCACTCCGCCACCATGCTGCGCTCTTGCACCTGCACATCGGAAAACACTTCGGCCAGGTTGTTGATGGCGCCGCAAGGCACCTTGGCGGCTTCCAGCCGGCCCAGCCAGTCGGCCTTGGTGCGGGTCAGCATGATGGCCTCGAGCATCGGCACCAGCACGGCGCGGTTGCGCACCCGATCCTGGTTCTTGGCAAAGCGCGGGTCGGTGGCCAGGTCCGGCCGCCCGGCAACGCCGCAGAATTTTGCGTACTGGCTGTCGTTGCCCACCGCGAGGATCATGTAGTCGCGCGCCGCTTCGGTTCTGCCTTCGGGCGCTTTTGTTTCGAACACCTGGTAGGGAACGATGTTCTGGTGCGCGTTGCCAGCCCGACCCGGCGCCTTGCCGCTGACCAGGTAATTGGCGCCGAGGTTGGCGAGCATGGCCACCTGGGTGTCCAGCAGGGCCATGTCGATGTGCTGGCCTTCGCCGCTTGCTTCGGCATGGCGCAGGGCGGCAAGAATGGCCACGGTCGCGTACATCCCGGTGAACAGGTCCGCCACGGCCACGCCCACTTTTTGCGGCCCGCCACCCAGGTCGTCGCGCTCACCGGTCACGCTCATCAAGCCGCCCATGGCCTGCACCGCATAGTCGTAGCCGGCCCGGTCCTTGTAAGGGCCAGTCTGGCCGAAGCCGGTCACGCTGCAATAGACCAGCCGGGGGTTCAGGGCCTTGAGCGAAGCGTAGTCCAGCCCGTAGCGTGCCATGTCGCCGACCTTGAAGTTCTCGATGAACACGTCGCAGTGCGGTACCAGTTCGCGGATCAACGCCTGGCCCGCCGCTTGTGCGATGTCGCAGGTGACCGAGCGCTTGTTGCGGTTGGTGCCCAGGTAGTACGCGGCCTCGCCGCTGTCGTTGCCCTGCGCGTCCTTCAAGAATGGCGGGCCCCAGGTGCGGGTGTCGTCGCCGGTGCCGGGGCGCTCGATCTTGATCACGTCGGCGCCGAGATCGGCCAGGGTTTGGGTGCACCAAGGTCCGGCAAGGACGCGTGACAGGTCGAGGATGCGCAAGCCATGAAGAGCGGTCATGCGCAACATTTTCAGGGCAAAACGATAATCAGCCGATGCGCTGCTTCTTGACCGCGGCGGTCCTTGCCCTCGTGCTGCTGGCCGGCTGCAATCCCGTATTCAATTGGCGCGAAGCCCGGTTCGACGCTGCCGACCTCACCGCTTTGCTGCCCTGCAAACCCGACAAGGCCGAGCGCCCGGTGTTGCTGGGCACGCAGCAGGTGACGCTGCAAATGCAAGGCTGCGACACGGGTGGCGCCACCTTTGCGGTGGCCCGCGTCGCGCTTTCGGATGCCGGGCAGGCGGGCCAGGCGTTGGCGCAATGGAAGGCCGCGACCTTGGCCAACATGCGTGCCGCCACGGTGCAAGAGGCGGCGTTTGTTCCGCCGGGCGCGATTGCATTGCCGCAATCCTTGCGGGTGGCCGCATCGGGTTACCGCCCCGACGGCAGGGCCGTGTCGGCGCACGCGGCGTGGTTTGCGCGCACCCGCGGCAACCAGATCGATCTTTTCCACATCGCGCTCTACGCCGACCGCGTGGACCCCGAGGTTTCTTCCACCTTCTTTTCAGGAATCCGGTTCCCATGACGTTGCTCGCCCGGCGCGATGCCATTCCGGTGTTTCTTGCCTTTGCCTTTGCCTATTTCTTCTCCGCGCTGGTGCGTGCCATCACGGCCACCTTGTCGCCCACGTTGACCGTGGAGTTCGCGCTCAACGCCCGCGACCTCGGGCTGCTGGCGGGCGGCTACTTCCTGGGTTTCGCTGCGACCCAGCTGCCGCTGGGTACGTGGCTGGACCGCCACGGCCCGAAGAAAGTCATCCTCTACTTTCTGGGTGTGGCGGTCGCCGGCTGTGCGGCCTTTTCAATGGCCACCAGTTTCTCCGGCCTGCTGGCTGCGCGTGTGCTGTGCGGCGTAGGCGTGAGCGCCTGCCTGATGGCGCCACTCACCGGCTATCGCCGCTGGTTCGATGCAACAGCGCAGATCCGAGCCAACTCCTGGATGCTCATGACGGGCTCGCTGGGCATGGTCGCTTCCACCCTGCCGGTGCAGTGGTTGATGCCTTATCTCGGCTGGCGGCCCTTGTTCTGGGGACTGGCGGGGCTGATCATGCTGTCGATGGCAGTGATCACCTGGCGTGTGCCGCGATGGGAGAACCCGCCGCAGGAGCCAAGCCAGCCAGCCAGCGCGGGCAGCTATGCCGCCATCTGGAAGCACCCCTATTTCCGCAAGATGGTGCCGATCGGCTTTTTCAGCTACGGCGGGCTGCTTGCCATGCAGACCTTGTGGGCCGGCCCCTGGATGGTCAAGGTGGCTGGCTACACGCCGCTTCAGGCCGCCGCGGGGCTGTTCTGGATCAATGTATCCATGCTGTGCACCTTCTGGACCTGGGGCCTGGTCAACCCCTGGCTGGTACGGCGCGGCCTGCATGCCGACCGGCTGATTGCCCGCGGGCTGCCCCTGAGCTTTGCCGTTCTCGCTATCATCGTGATAGCTGCCGAGGCACTTGGGCGATGGACAACGGCCGCATTTTCCTTGTTTTGCATGGCGAGCACCTTTGTTTCACTGACCCAGCCGGCCGTCGGCATGGCTTTTCCGCCGGCGCTGGCCGGCCGGGCCTTGTCGGCCTACAACCTGGTCATCTTTGCCGGCGTGTTCGTGGTGCAGTGGGGTATCGGGCTCCTGATCGACCTGTTTCGCGCAATGGGATGGGAGCAGGTGGCCGCCTTTCAAGGCGCCTGGACCATCTTCCTGGCCTGCTGCATGGCCTCCTATGTCTATTTTGTAGCGGCAAGACCTGATAATCAGAAGCAATGAACGGCATCCTGATCATCGCCCACGCACCGCTGGCCCACGCCCTGCGCCAATGTGCCCTGCATGTGTTCCCCGATTGCGGGCCTGGCGTGATGGCCATCGACGTGCAGCCCAATGTGTCGCCCGAAGAAACCTTGAGCAGCGCGCGCATCGCCTTGGACCAGCTCGGAACGCCGCAGACCATGGTGCTCACCGACGTATTCGGGGCCACGCCTTGCAACGTGGCGCAAAAGCTGGTTGACGGCGTGAAGTCCAAGCTCATCACCGGCGTGAACCTGCCGATGCTGTTGCGCACCGTCACTTATCGACACGAGTCGCTCGACGCGCTGGTAGCGCGCGCCGTGGCCGGTGGTACCCAGGGGGTGATGCAGGTCGCCATCACCGCACCGCAGAATCAGGCGAGAAAGAAGAATGATCAAAACCAGCACGACCATCAGCAATAAACTGGGCCTGCATGCCCGCGCTTCGGCCAAGCTGACCAAGCTTGCCGGCAGCTTTCCCTGCGAGGTCTGGATGAGCCGCGGCGAGCGCCGGGTCAACGCCAAGAGCATCATGGGCATCATGATGCTGGCAGCCGGCATGGGCGCGACCGTCGAACTCGAGACCGACGGCCCGCGCGAGCAGGAGGCCATGGACGCCTTGCTGGCGCTCATGGCAGACAAGTTTGGTGAGGGTGAATGACGTACTCGCTGCACGGTCTCCCCGTCGCCCGTGGCATTGCCATCGGGCGCGCGGTGCTGATCGCGTCCAGCCGGGTTGACGTCGCCCACTATTTCGTCGAGCCGGCCCAGATCGAGGCCGAGATCGAGCGCGTGCGCGCAGGGCGCAATGCCGTGGTCGACGAGCTGCACCGTCTGCAGCACGACATGCCCAAGGACGCGCCGCATGAGTTGGCCGCGCTATTGGACGTGCACCTGATGCTGCTGCAGGACGAGGCACTGACGACCGGCGTCAAGCACTGGATCACCGACCGCCTGTACAACGCCGAATGGGCGCTGACCACGCAGCTGGAAGTGATTGCGCGCCAGTTCGACGAGATGGAGGACGAATACCTGCGCGAGCGCAAGGCCGACCTCGAACAGGTCGTCGAGCGCATCCTGCGCTACATGAAGGGCGTGGCTTCTCCGGTGGCGCCCTCGGCGCCGCGGCGCAAGACGCAGCAGGACTTGCTGCTGGACGATACGGTCGATGTGCCCCTGGTGCTGATCGCGCACGATCTGTCGCCCGCCGACATGCTGCAGTTCAAGCAGAGCGTGTTCGCCGGCTTCGTGACTGACGTGGGTGGCAAGACCTCGCACACCGCCATCGTTGCGCGCAGCATGGATATTCCAGCCGTGGTCGGCGCGCGCGGCAGCAGCCAGGTGGTGCGCCAGGACGACTGGGTGATCATCGATGGTGATGCGGGCGTGGTGATTGGCGACCCCTCGGCCATCATCCTGGCCGAATACGGTTTCAAGCAGCGCCAGGCCGAACTGGAGCGTGAGCGGCTGTCGCGGCTGCGCCATACCCCGGCGGTAACCCTGGACGGCCAGAAGGTCGAGCTTCTCGCCAACATCGAGATGCCCGAAGACGCGGCCGGCGCCGTCAAGGCCGGCGCGGTGGGCGTGGGCCTGTTTCGCAGCGAATTTCTTTTCATGGGGCGCCATGGCAAGCTGCCCGACGAAGAGGAGCAATACCGGGCCTACAAGCGCGCGGTGGACGGCATGCTGGGCATGCCGGTGACGATCCGCACCGTGGACATCGGGGCCGACAAGCCGTTGGACAAGTCCTCCAAGGACGAAGGCCACCTGAACCCGGCACTGGGCCTGCGCGCGATCCGCTGGAGCCTGGCCGATCCCGCCATGTTCCTGACCCAGTTGCGTGCAATCCTGCGGGCTGCGGCGCACGGCCAGGTCAACCTGTTGATCCCCATGCTGGCGCACGGCAGCGAGATCCGTCACACCATTTCGCTGATCGACTTTGCGCGCGCCGAGCTCGACAACCGCGGCGTGACGTACGGGCCGGTCAAGCTGGGCGCCATGATCGAGATACCCGCCGCGGCGTTGACGCTGAAGTTGTTTCTCAAGCACTTCGATTTCCTGTCCATCGGCACCAACGACCTGATCCAGTACACGTTGGCGATCGACCGGGCCGATGAATCGGTGGCCCACCTCTACGACCCCTTGCACCCGGCGGTGCTGCGCCTGGTGGCCGAGACGATCCGCGAATGCAATGCGCAGGGCAAGGGCGTTAGCGTCTGCGGAGAAATGGCCGGCGATACGAGCCTGACCCGCCTGCTCCTGGGCCTGGGCCTGCGCAGTTTTTCCATGCATCCGGCGCAAATCCTCGCGGTCAAGCAGGAGGTGCTGCGCGCCGATTCGGCTCGCCTGCGCATCTGGGCCGACCAGGTGCTGGCGGCAGACGAGCCCGGATTGTTGTTGGGCAACTGAGATATTTCGCACGCTGCGCAGGGCAGGCGCGCTTGAACGGGGCCGCACCTTGGCGCACACTGTGGCCGTTGCTCCACGCTTGACTGCTGCCATGGCTCGCATCCAACGCTCTTGTTTTCTTTTGCCACCGCTTTTGGCGTTGGCTTGCACCGCCTTGCTGCCGCAAGCCTGGGCCCAGACGACGCCAAGCACGGAACAGATGATCGAGCAGCTCAAGACGCCGCCGCGAACCCGGGGCCTTAGCCGCAACCTGAATGTGGAGCGGGTCCCCGCGGAGAATCCGCTTCCGGCCGCGGCAGCGCTGAGTGTGCCGGCTCCGCCCGCGGCGCCGCCAGCTGAAAACGTTCCGTCGGCGGCAGCCGAGCCAACCCCCGCTCCGCCGCGCGCTTCCCTCTCGCTCTTGATCCAGTTCGACTTCGACTCCGTCCAGGTCCGCCCTGAAAGCCGCCAGGCCCTGGTCAATCTCGCGCAGGCGCTGCAGTCCAGCGCGCTTGCCTCTTCGCGCTTTGCCGTGGAAGGGCACACCGATGCCAAAGGCAACGCCGACTACAACCGCAAGCTAAGCCAGCGCCGCGCCGAGGCGGTGCGCGATTTCCTGGGCAGCCAGGGCGTTGCGGCCATGCGCCTGCAGGCGGCAGGCAAGGGCGCCAGCGAGCTGGCCAATCCGGGCGAGCCGCTCGCTGCCGAAAACCGGCGTGTGCGCATCGTCAACCTGGAATGAATCCGAGCATGAAACGAATCGGGCTTTGGGCTGCATTGCTGTTCGTCGCATTGGGCGTGCAGGGCCAGGCCACTGTCGATGAGCCGCTGCCCGCACCGCGCGCGAATCGCCATGCGCTGATCATCGGCATCGGGCGCTATGCCGATGCCGCCACGCCGCAACTGCCCGGAACGCGCTTTGATCGCCAAAGCGCCACGCAGATGGCGCAGGCCATGCAGGTGCCGCTGTCCAACATTCGCTATTTGCAGGACGACCAGGCCACGGGCGAGAGCATCCGCAAATCCTTGGGCGAGCTGAACGCCAGGGTGCAGGACGGCGATCGCGTCTTCATCCACTACTCGGGCCATGGCACGCGTTTCAACGACCCCGCCTCGGGTGGATGTGTGGAAGCCCTGCTTGCCTACGATGGCGGCAAAAGCGGCACCATCACCAACCGCGAGATGGCGTCCTTGCTGCAACCCCTTGCGCGCAAGACCGACAAGCTTTTCGTGATGTACGACGCCTGCCATTCCGGCGGCGTGATCGGCTCGGCGTCGCCGGTGCGCACGCGCGGCTTTCGCAATGACAACGAAGAGGGCGTGCTGCGCCCGAAGTTCAGCGCCATCTCCGAGGAGTGCGGGCGCCCGGTCAACGTAAAGACCCGCAACCTCCTGGTCGAAACCACGACCCAGGGCACCTTGCCGCAGGACATCATTCACATCAGCAGCGCGCGTGACAACGAAATCAGCTTTGACGATGAACGCAAAGGCGGCCTGGCCACCCAGTACATGCGCGACTGCATGCTGCGCGACGCCCGGGACCTTGATGGCTCTGGCGCCATCAGCATCGACGAGATCAAGCAATGCGCGCAGGAAAAAATCAACCGGCGCCTGCGCAATGACCAGACCTACCTGGCGCACAACATCACGCTCTCGGGCAACTCGGCCTTCGTGCCTGCCTGGTTCGGGCATGCCATGCCCACTGCCACGGCGCAAGCACTTGCCCCGCCGCCGTTGACCGGCGAGCAGGCCTTGCGCCAGATGTGGGAGCAGCGCGACGCCAAGCGCCAGGTGCGGGTCAAGCTGGGCAAGGAGCCGCTCAGGGTCGGCCAGGACACGCTGGACTTCAGCGTGCAGTCCGACCGCACCGGCTACCTGTATGTCGCCATGGCCGGCTCGGACAACCAGTCGCTGTATTTGCTGTTTCCGAACGAGCTGGATGTGGACAACCGGATCGAGGCCGGTACCACCTTGCAACTGCCGCGCCCGAGCTGGCGCGTGCGCGCCGGCGGCCCCGCGGGGACCAACCACCTGCTGGTGGTGGTGAGCGATGCGGTACGCGACCTGTCGCCGCTGGCCGCCTCCAAGACCGGGCCGTTTGTCTCCTCGCTCAACGATCCTGAGGGGCGTTTCAAACTTGGCGCCTTGATGACCCGCGCGGCCGGCACCGGCAGTGGTTCCGATGCTTACGGCGCCGCCATCGTGCCGCTGGAAGAAGTCCTTAGCACTCCACCTGCCGCACAGAAACCGTAATCGCCAGGCCGCCGAGCGAAGTCTCCTTGTACTTGCTCTGCATGTCCGAGCCGGTGCGGCGCATGGTCTCGATCGCCTGGTCCAGGCTCACCATGTGCGAGCCATCGCCCAGCATGGCAAGCGAGCAGGCGTTGATGGCCTTGACCGCGCCCATGGCGTTGCGCTCGATGCACGGAATCTGCACCAGGCCGCCAATCGGGTCGCAGGTCATGCCCAGGTGGTGCTCCAGCGCGATCTCGGCGGCGTTCTCGATCTGCTCGTTGCTCGCGCCCAATGCCGATGCCAGGCCGGCCGCGGCCATGGCGGCGGCGGAGCCGACCTCGCCCTGGCAGCCGACCTCGGCGCCCGAGATCGATGCGTTGCGTTTGCAAAGCGCGCCCACCGCGGCGGCGGCCAGCATGAAGCGCTCGACGCCAGCGGCATCGCCATCGCGAAAGTCCTGGTAGTAGCGCAGCACGGCCGGCACCACGCCGGCGGCGCCGTTGGTCGGTGCGGTCACGACGCGGCCGCCGGCGGCATTCTCTTCATTCACCGCGATCGCGTAGGCGCTGACCCAGTTCATCGCGCCCTCGCTCGCATGCGTGGGCACGGCGCGCAAACGCTCGGCCACGCTCTTGGCGCGCCGATTGACCTTCAGTCCACCGGGCAACATGCCCTCTGCGCCCAGGCCGCGGTCGATGCAGTCGAACATGACGGTCTTGACCTGGTCGATGAACGCCTGCAGCGGCGCCGCGCCGTGCAGCGCCACTTCGTTGGCTTTCAGCAGTTGATGCAAAGGCTTGCCGGCGTCCTGGCCCAGTGCGAGCAGCGCGTCCATGGTCTCGAAGTGGTAGGGCACCTGCTGATCGACGCCGCGCGCGCTGCCCACGAAGGCTTCGTCGGTGTCCACCACGAAGCCGCCACCGATTGAATAGAGATCGCGCTCGGCCAGCGTCTGGCCGCTTGCATCGAAGGCGCAAAAGCGCATGCCGTTGGAGTGCACCGGCAGCAGATCGCTGCGGTTGAAGATCAGGGCGCGGTCGACGTCGAATGCAATGGGCTTGCGGCCCAGGAGCGGCATCTCACGTGCCGTGCGGATGGCCAGAACGCGCGCGGGCACGGCCGCCGTGTCGACCTGGTCCGGCACTTCGCCGCACAGCCCGAGAAGGATGGCGATATCGGTGCCGTGCCCATGGCCGGTATGTGCCAATGAGCCGTACAGCTCCACTTCCAGCCGCGCAATGGCGTCGAAAGTCTCGGGCGGCAACTCCATGAGAAAGCGCCGCGCCGCGCGCATCGGCCCCACGGTATGGGAGCTCGATGGGCCGATGCCGATCTTGAACATGTCGAACAGGCTGATGTACATGAAGCGCTTTCCCGCAAGGTCGTTCAGTGTGCCACGCTCGGTGTGCTTTGCCCCCACGGTCGCTCACTTCGTGTAGCTCCCTGCCCCCCGAGGGGGCCGCGTTTCGCCTTGGGGCGGCCCGGCGGCGAAACCTAGCGTGCCCTGGTTCCCACGATCGCCGCGCCGACA
The DNA here is from genome assembly GCA_035476635.1 of Burkholderiaceae bacterium. Lineage (GTDB taxonomy): Bacteria > Pseudomonadota > Gammaproteobacteria > Burkholderiales > Burkholderiaceae_C > DATILI01. The sequence goes on from DATILI010000103.1 coordinate 17,246, forward strand.
ATCATGACCGCGGCCGCAGCGATCGAGATGCTGGGCGCTTCGCCGCGCACCAGCAGTAGCAGCAGCGTGGACAGCAGTGGTGTGAGGAAGCTCAGCAAGCCGATGCTGCGCGCGTCGCCACGCTTGAGTGCCGCGTCCCAGAGAAAGAAGGCCGCACCCAGCGGGCCCAGGCCCATCAGCGCGATCAGCGCCCAGTCCCTGCCGCTCAAGGTCACGGCGGGCTCCAGCAGCGCATGGCAGGCGAGTGAAAGAACGCCCGATACCACGGCAAATAGACCGATGGCTGCGGTCGGGAAGGGCGCGACGCGTTGGGTCAGCAAGGAGTAGCTGGCCCAGACGAAGGCCGATGCGGCGGCGGGCAGGTAACCCCAGGCAAAACCGGCATCGAGTTCCCGGCCCCCCAGAATGGCAATCGCCGCGCCGGCAAACCCCACCAGTGCGGCAAGCACATGAACCGCCATGAGCCGGACACCGCGCAACAGCAGCGGCGCCAGCACCACGATCAAAAGCGGCCAGAGGTAGTTCACCAGGTTGGCCTGTACCGGCGGTGCATGCGCCAAGGCAATGAACAACAGGAAGTGAAAGCCGAACAGGCCATACACGCCGAGCGCCAGGGTGGGCAGCGGAACACGCCACTGCCGGGCCAGTGGCCAGGCCGGGACGCTGCCAATCAGCAGGGCGATGCCGGTCAGGAGAAACGCAGGCACGTGCGCGAGCATGACGCCGAGCGAGGCGAGGGTGGACCACAGGGCAATGGCGCCCAGGGCAAAGAGATTGGCTTGCATGGCCCGCGAGCTTAAGGCCTGCCATCGTCGCAAGACGCCGGCGCGTCGTCGCGATTCGACGGCTCAAGCGCGGAACTGGCGCAGCGCGGCGGTCAGCGCGGAGGGCGAGCGATAACCGGTGCGGCGCGCTGCTTGCGCCACCGGCACGCCCGACAGGCGCAGCTGCTGCGCATGCAGCAGGCGTTGCGCGCGCAGCCATTGCATGGCACTCGTGCCGTTTTCCTCGCGGCAGCGCTGGGTGAACTGGCTCGCGCTCAGGAAAACTTGGGCCGCCAGGTCAGCCACGCTCAACGGCAGGTGCCAGCGGGCCTGCGCCCATTGGGCCAGCGCCAGCCAGTCGATGCGCCGGCGTGCGCGCTGCGGCATGGCTGGCGTGCCCCAGGACTCCAGCAGCAGCAAGGGCCCGTAGTGCACCGCCAGGGCCTGGCGCTTGAGTACGGCGCTGGCGAGGTAGTGTGCAAGCGCCTGGGTCTGCGCCGGATAAGCAGGATCGGCAGCGCAATCGGCCCAGGCCGCCTGGCTGGTGTCCAGCACCAGGCATCGGCTGCCCGAGGCGGCCTCGAAGTCGTGGTGCTCGCCGGACGGGATGACACAACCGTCGCCGGCGGCGATGCGCCGGCCGCGGCCAGCAACTTCAAGGTCGAGCACGCCATCCAGCCCGACCAGCACCTGGAAATGCGCATGTGCGTGGCTGCCATGCGAGGCGCCGTATTCGCGCAACGAGAGCGTGCTGGTATTCATCGGCCAAGTGTAAAGAAGAAGGTAGCGCCTTCGCCCGCACCGCTTTCGGCCCAGACCCGTCCGCCGTGCCGGTCGATGATCCTTTGCACGGTGGCCAGACCGATGCCGGTGCCCGGGAACTCAGCCTCGGAATGCAGCCGCTGGAACGGGCGAAACAGCTTTTCCGCATAGGTCATGTCGAATCCAGCACCGTTGTCCCGCACGAAATAGGCGCGTCCCTGCGCGCTGTCGTGCGCGCCAAACGCGATGCAAGGGTGCGGCACCTTGGCGCTGAACTTCCAGGCGTTGCCCAGCAGGTTTTCCAGCACGATGGTCATCAGGCGGCCATCCGCGGCGTCGGTCAGCCCGTCCTCGATTTGCAGCTCGACCGACCGCTCGGGTTCGCGTTGCTGCAAATCTGTAGCCACCCGCCGCGCGATGTTAGAAATATCCACCGTCTGCTTTACCATTTCCGCTCGGCCGATGCGCGACAGCTTCAGCAGGTCGGAGATCAGTTCACCCATGCGATGGGCCGAATCGCGCACCCGGCCCAGGTATTCCTGCCCCCGATCGTCGAGTTGGCCGGCGTAGTCTTCCAGCAGCATCTGGCTGAAACCGGCGATGGCGCGCAGCGGCGTGCGCAAGTCGTGCGAGACGGAGTAGCCGAATGCCTCGAGTTCCTGGTTCTTGCGCTCAAGTTCATCCATGAGCACGGCTCGCGCCTGCGCCTGCAGTTGCGCGGCGCGCGCCTCCGTCGCCTCCAATTCCTTGCGCAGCAACTGCTCGCGAATGGAGCGGTTCTCATCCTCGGACTGCTTGCGGCGCAACTGCGCACGCACGCGGGCCTTGAGTACCGTGAACTCGCCCGACTTGGAGATGTAGTCGTCCGCGCCGGCGCTCAAGCCATCGAGCATGGCGGTGCGGTCCTCCACCGCCGTCAGCATGATCAGCGGAATGTCCCGCACGACGGGCGCTGCCTTGATGCGGCGGCAGGTTTCCTGCCCATCCAGGCCGGGCATGAGCAAGTCCAGCAGGATGCAGTCGACCGGTTGCACGGCCAACAGCTCCAGCGCCTCTTCGCCCGAGCGCGCCAGCACCACGTCGTAGCCCTCTTCGCGCAGGGCCGCGCCCAACTCCTGAAGATAGGTGGGGCTGTCGTCGACAGCGAGTATTTTCCTTGGCGCCAACAGGCTGGGGGTTCTGTCGTTGGCGGCGGTGGCGGCCGTGCCGCGCAGCGTCGCCGCGAGCTTCGCCAGGATCAGGTCGGCATCCTCGTCCTTGTGCAGGAATGCGTCGGCACCGGCGTCCAGCGCGCGCAACTCAGCGCCGCGGTCCTGCGACGCCGTGAGCAGCAGGCAGGGAATGCCGCGCAAGGCAGCGTCCAGGCGGATGTGGCGGATCACGGTGGCGCCGTCGATACCGGGCAGCTCGCCGTCCACGATGATGGCATCAACGCGATGGGCGGCGGCGAGTTGCAGGCCTTGCTCGCCGCTGGCGGCCCGCAGCGCCGTGTAGCCGGCGTCTTCGAGCGACTGGCCCAGACTTTCGCGAAACGTCACGCTGTCGTCGATGATGAGAATGGCCGGCCGGTTCCCATTGGCCTGGGCATGCCGCGCGCGTAGAAACTGTCGCGCTCGCGCCACCAGGTATGCGGCCTCATACGGCTTGCCCACGTACTCATCGGCACCGGTTTGGAGTCCGCGGATGCGGTCCTTCACCTCGGCCTCGGTCGACAGGATCAGCACCGGAACGGTCGATGTGGCGGGGGTGGCGCGAATCTCCTTGAGCAGGTCCGCGCCGTCGCCATCGGGCAGCAGCATGTCCAGCACCACCACGTCCACCGGCGTGCCAGCCAGCACCTCGCGGGCCTTCGCCAGGGTTTCGCAGGCAATCGGCCTGAAGCCCGCGGATTCAAAGGCATCCGCCAGGTCCATGCGCACCGTCAGGCTGTCATCGACGATCAGGACCGAATCGCTCATGAACGTTCTCTCGCGCCCGGACCACTTAGCGCCGCGAGGGCGGGCCCGATGTCGCTCAAGGGAAGGACGCGACAGGCCGCGCCTAGCAAAGCCGCCTCGCGCGGCATGCCGTAGACCACGCAACTGGCTTCGTCCTGCGCGATGGTGAAGCCACCGGCTTCGCGGATCGCCAGCAGGCCCGTTGCTCCGTCGCGCCCCATTCCCGTCAGCAGGCAGGCGACGGTCACGGCGCCGCAATCCTGCGCCAGCGAGTCGAACAGGACATCCACCGACGGCCGGCAGGAGTGGCGCTCGGGCTCGCGCGTGAGCCAAAAGCGGCCGTTGCGCACAGTCAAGTGCTGGCCTGGTGGTGCCATGACCACGCGTCCCGCGGCGGTGGCCACAGGTTCGCCGTCCAGGGCGTAGGCCACGCGGCGCGGGGTCTGCCCGTCCAGCCATTCGGCGAAGGCGGCGCCGAACGGCTCGCTGATGTGCAGGACCAGCAGGATCGGAAGCCTGAAGCTCGCGGGCAGGGCCTGCAACACATCGACCACCGCGCCGGGGCCGCCGGTGGAGGCACCGATGGCGGCCAGTTGGTAGTTGCGTCCGATAGGCGGCAGGGGCATCGGAACCGTGCGTTGGGCCAGGTGGTCTGCCGCGCGCAGGCGGGCGCGATGGTGGGTGACGACGCGGATGCGCGACACCAGCCTCAGCGTGGCAATGAAGTTGCTTTCCCAGGCCGTGTCCGACGCGTCGCCGAGGGGCTTTTCCAGCACATCGACCGCGCCTGCGACCAGCGCATCGTAGGTCTTGAACAGTTCGCCGCGGTTGGTGGAGGCTGACACCACGAGGATCGGCGTCGGGCAATGGGCCATGATGTACTCTGTGGCTGCCAGCCCGCTCATGACCGGCATCATCATGTCCATCGTGATCGCGTCCGGTCGATGGCGCAGGCACAGCTCGATGGCGAGTTTGCCATCCTGGGCTTCGCCGACGACCTCGATCTCGGGGTCACTGCCAAGAATCTCGCACAGGCGTTTGCGCACCGTGAGGGAATCTTCGACCACGAGAACGCGTAGCTTCGTCATGGTGGCGCCACCAATTGCCGGACCTGTCCGAGGAATGCCACTTGGTCGAACTCGCTCTTCACGATATAGCCTTGGGCGCCGGCGGCTGTCCCGCGCCGTCGGTCTTCGGCCGAAGAGCGGGAGGTGACCAGGATTGCCGGGATGCGCTTCAGCAGCGGGTCCGCACGCACCTGCTCGATGAAGGAAAACCCGTCCATGCCGGGCATTTCGACGTCGACCAGAAACAGCGCGTACGGACTGCGCCGCGCCTGCTCCAGCGCCTCTTCCGCGGAAGCTGCGACACCAACGTCGAACCCGGCTGACTCGAGGATGCTTTGTTCGAGCATGCGGGTGGTGAGCGAATCGTCGACCACCAGTACGCGAGACTGCGGGGTGGCCGCCGCTATCACTGGGACGCTGGCGCGGTGGGCCAGTGCGACCAACGCGTCTGCATCGAGCACGAGCTGCGGGTTGCCCTCGGCGTCCAGTGAGGCGCCTGCCACCAGCGCGGACGCGGGAACGAGCTGCGGCAACGGGCGAAAAACGACGCGGGTGACGGCGACCACCCGGTCGACGCCGATCGCGGCGATGCCAGTGGCGCTCTCAATGACCAGGATCGACCAGGGCCGCCCCTCGCGCGATGGGGCGCTCGCGCTTTCCCCAAGCGCCCGCGACAGGGAGAGAAACGGGATCATCTGGTCGGCGTAAAGGATCGACTCGCCTTGTGCGGCGCGGACGACTTGCGCGCAAGGCAGGCGCAAGGTGCGGCGCACCGCGTCCAGCGCAAGGGCCGCCGTCGTTCCGCGGGCCTGCACCATCAGTGCCTCGAACGACGTCATCGACAGCGGCACTACCAGCTCGATGCGCGTGCCTTTTCCGGCGGCGGTGTGAACATCGATGTCCCCTCCGAGCCGCTTTGCTGCCGCGCGGGCCAGATCCAGTCCGATGCCGCGCCCCGAGACTTCGGTGACCGCGCCCGAGGTGCTGATGCCGCCACGCAGCAGCAGACGCAGCAGCGCATCCGGTTCCTGGATGTCCGGAGCGCGCAGGCCTTTGCGCTGCGCCGCACTGCGCACCGCTTGCAAGTCGATCCCGCCGCCGTCGTCCACGCAGACAAAAGCGATGCGCGCTCCGCGCCGCTGCACCTCCAGCGACACGCGACCTTCGACCGGCTTGCCGGCCGCCCTTCGGCCAGCTTCCGATTCGATGCCGTGCGCCACTGCATTGCTTACCAATTGCAGCAGTGCGCCCTGAATCGCATCCAGCACATGTGCGTCCAACCGCACGCCACCACCTCGCCCTTCGAAACCAACCTGCTTGCCCAGCGCCTGGGCGGCATCGCGGGCAGCCCGCTGCAACCCAGTGAAGAGGACACTGGCCGGGACCAGCCGCAATTGCTCGGCCGCGGCCCGCACCTGCCGCAGCTCGCGGTCCATCTGGTCCAGCGATGTGGCGAGGCCACGCTCCAGCGTGTCCACGATGCCGCGCAGCTCTTCGGCCACGGCAGGCGCGCTGTCGCCCGGCAAGGCGTGCCCGGCGTCGCGCTGGTGCCGTGGCGCCCGCTGTTCGGCCAGCAGATTCGCCAGGGTGCGGGCACGCTCGACTGGACCAAGGCCTTGCCGAAGCGAGCGCAGGCGCGTGTGCGTCTGTGCAAGCCCATCGAGCAGGGCATCCATCTCGGCGATATCCGTGCGCACGGTTTGCAGCGCGTCGCCAAGCGCGGGCTTGTCCGCGTTGGCGCCGGTCTGCGTCGGCAGGGTCAGTGCCGCGACACCGGCCCCGATGCCGTCGAGCGACTGCAGCACGGCCTCGATGCGATCGCGTGGCACCATCTCCTGCGTTTCTCTGAATGGTGCGAGTATTCCTTCGATCGCATGGGCCTGGTCGGCGATTTCGCGCTGCTTGACCACCCGGGCCGCGCCCTTGAGGGTGTGGGTCAGGCGCAGCAGCCGCGGCACCAGATCCGGGGCGCCGCCTCCTTTTTCAAGGTCGAGCACCCCTTTGCCAAGCTGCTCCAGCAGCTCGTTCGCCTCGATGCGGAAGTAGCGGTAGGGGTCTTTGGCCATGGGTCACGCCGCGGCCTGAGCCTGCACCAGGCGCGACAGATCCTTCGACAGATTCGACAGCTGCGATACGGTCTCCAGCGTCTGCCCGGAGCTGACTTCGGTTTCGCGCGTGGTCTGGGCGACGCTGGCAATCGCCAGGTTCACTTGCTCGACGGCGCTGGCCTGCTGCTTGGTCGATAGCTCGATCTCGCGCGCCGCTTCGGTCGTGGCTTTCAATAAGCCGGCGATCTGCTTGAATGCGGCGCTGACTTCACCGAACTTGGCCGACCCGGTGTCCACCGCCTTGGAGCCGGTTTCGGTGGCCATCACCGTGGTGTTGACCGCGCCGCGCACGTCGTCGATCAGCGCGCGGATTTCCTTGGTGGAGCCGGCCACCCGGTCGGCCAGCTCGCGGATTTCGTCGGCAACCACTGCAAAGCGCTTGCCGGACTCGCCCGCGCCAGCGGCTTCGATGGTGGCGTTGATGGCCAGGATGTTGGTCTGCTCGGCAAGCTCGGAGACGATATCCAGCACGGTGCCGATTTGCTGCGACTTCTTGCCCAGCTCAAGCATGTGGCTCACCACCAGGTCGACCTGGCGCCGGATGCCGCCGATCGACTCATGCGCCTGCTCGACCGTGCCTTCGCCGCTGCGCGCCGCGCCGGTGGTCTCGCCGGCGATCTGCGCCACGCGCTGCGCGCTCTCGGCGATCTGGCGCGAGGTGGCCAACAGCTCGCTGATGGTGGTGTTGATCTCGGCCATGGCGGCGGCCTGCTCCTTGGCGCCGGTAGCCTGCTGGTTGGCCGAGGCCTGCAACTCGGCGGAGGAGCTGCGCACATGGCCCACCGCCGTACCGATCTGGGCGCCGAGAGCGCGTGCCAGAACGTATGCCACCAAGGCGGCGAGCGCGACAGCGGCCACCGTCGCGCTGAGCACCAGCGTGATCACCGACGTGGCGCTGTCCGTGCCGGCCTGCTGGGCCTCGTTGAGGAGCCGCTCTTCTCGAGCGACGAACGCGTCGACCGCGGTGTCCAGCTGCTTGCGCGCGGCGCCGACTTGCTCCTCGAAGGCGCGGCTCACGGTTTCAGCGTTGGCGGTCGTGCGGCGCAATGCGATCACGCGCTCGTTCGCATTTTGATGCTCGGTCTCGGCACGCTCGAAAGCCTCGACCTGCCGCCGCCCCTCGTCACTGACGGCGCCACGCTTCAGCCGACCGACGATGATGCCGATTTCGCGGCGAGTTTCGCGCATCTGGTCGAGAAACCGCTCCTCGCCCGTGAGCAGGAATCCGCGGATCGCTGCCGCCTTCTCGTCGCGCCGTCCGTTCAGGCGTTCGGCGTCCAGCAGCAGGTGGCTGTTGACGGTGATGATTCGGTCCTTGCTGGCCACGACGTCTCGCAGCGCGTAGATGGAGAGGGCGCCGATCGCAATGGTCAGCGCGATGATCACCGCGAAGCCCGCGCTGATCTTTTGGCCGAAGGTCCAGTGTTGAATCATCGTTGCTACTCCGGTGGTGATGGTGAGATGGCGCCGTTGGCCAACTGCTCGATGGCGCCCAGGACAGAAGCCAGATCCAGGATGGTCCGCAGCGCGTCGCGGTCCTGTGCCAGACCTCGTACATGCGGCCTTGCGCCGCTGCGCTCCGGCGCTGCGATGCGCGCCTGGGCTAGGCGCAGATGCCCGTCGAAGCCGTCGAAAGCCAGCGCCACCGGGCGCGCGGCGAGGACGACCAGCCAGCGTGGCGCGCCGCCGCCCGCATAGCCCAGCAGCGCGCGCAGGTCGTAGACCGGAACGACGCCGCTGCCCAGGCCGGCAAGGCCGAGAAACGCGGGCACGGCCGTGGGCAATGGGGTCGGCTGCTTGTCGGCGAACAGCCCCGCGATCTCGCCCAGGGGCAGCGCATAGGCGTCGCCGCAGATGCTGATGGCCAGCAGGTCGACAGACGGACCTTGGCGCGCGCGCGGCGGCTCGGCGAATGCCTGGTCGAAAGCCTGGCGCAGCTGCGCGGCACTGCGCGGCATCATGCCGGCGCTCCGCAGGCACGCAGCTCTGCGCGGCACAGCGCGGCGAGCGCCTCGCGGCCAAAGCCGCCGCCGAACAGCAGCAGCCTCGATGCCTGCTCGCGCTGCAGCAGGATCAGCGCCTGCTGCAGTTCGCGCCGAGCGGCTTCGTGATCGCCGCTGCGACGGGCCTGCAGGCCCAGGTGCAGGCGTGGCATCGCGAAGGACGGGTCCAGGGTGGCCGCCACCTGGTAATGGTCGGCCGCGCCGTCAGCGTCAGCGGCGCCTTCGCAGCACAAGGCCAGCACATAGTGCGCGCCGGCGTTTCGCGCGTCGAAGTCAAGAAGGCGTCGGCATGCGCCTTCGGCTTCCTGAAGCAGGCCGCCGTGGGTCAGCAGCACGGCGCTGAGCAGCAGCACCTCCGGCGTAGACGCCTCCTGTTCGGAAGCGGCCTGGACCAGGGTCAGCGCCTCGGCAAACCGCTCTTGGTGCAGGAGCTCCAGCGCCTGTGCTGCGTCCCATCCCATGTCGGCGGCCGCTGCCTTCGGCGCCCGTACCAGCCGTTCGATCCGTTCGGTCGACTGGCGAATGGTTTCCACCCATGAATCGTCCTGCAGCACGGCCGCCAGCGCAGGGGCTGGAGCGTTCCAAGAGAAGCCGCGGCTGGCAGTGGGTAGTACCGCCGACAGTTCGCGAGCTTCGCCGCCTTCCCTGTGCTGGTAGTAAAACGTGCCATGCGTGTGGCACAGGTTGAAGTCCTCGGACAGGTTGCGCAAGGTCTCGGCATGGCCCAGGAACAGGTAGCCGCCAGGCGCGAGCGCGCGCGCGATGCGCCGGACCACGCCCCGCGCCTGTCCAGGCGTCAGGTACATGAGGACGTTGCGGCAGAACACGACGTCATACACACCCGGCGACCAGAGGGAAAAGTCCTCCTCGATCAGGTTGCGCACCTCGAATGTCACGGCGCTGCGGATCTCGTCAGCGAGCACCATATCGCGGCCGTCACGGCGAAACCAGCGCTGGCGGACGTCTGCCGGGGTTTCCCGCAGCGACCAGTCGGTGTAGCGGGCGCGCTGCGCTCTTTCAATCATGGCCGGATTGACGTCCACGGCCCGGATCGCTATCTGCCAGGACGAGCCGGACAGTGCCTGGCGGGCCAGCATGGCGATGGTGTAGGCCTCTTCGCCCGAGGCGCAGCCCGCGGACAGAACCTGCAGGCGCCCTTGCCCCGCCCGCGCTTGCAGCCGGTGCGGCAGCGCCGCCCCGGCCAGTGCGTGAAACTGGTCGATGTTGCGAAAGAAATAGGTTTCCGCAATGGTCAGCTCCTGCGCCAGCGCGCCCAGGTCCGCGGCCGGCGCGCCGCTCTCCAGTCGCGCCAGGTAGGTGTCGCAGTCCAGGCCGCTTTGCTTGAGCCTGCGCGCCAGGATGTCCGTGAGAAAGTCCAGCCTGGAATCGTCGAACAGGAGTCCGAGGCGATGCTCGATGTGGGCCTTGAACTGTTGCACCCGGTCTGCAGATGTGGGCGGAGTCATTGAACAACCTCGCCCGCATCCAACTCCGCCCACAGATCTTCGGGCACCCAGCGCGCGCTGTGCAGGATCAGCAGCAGCTCGGCATCCAGCACGCCGATGGTTGCCACCACGTCGGCACTCGCGTCCCGCAGCAGTGGCGGGAGCCCGCGCAGGGATGCGGGTGGAATCGATTGGACACCCAGCACCTCGCCGACGGCCAGTGCCACCTGTCGCGCACCAACTTTCACGGTGACGAATCGAGCCCCGGGCGCCGCACCCGCGCCCAGCAGGCGCGCGGTATCGATGACGGGTACGGGCGTGCCACGAATGATGGCCAGGCCGAGGATGTAGGCTGGCGTTCGCGGCAGCACTTCGACCGGCAGCGGGCGCATGGTTTCCACCACGTGCGCAATCGGCAACGCAAATCGCCGCGCCTGGACGCGGCAGACCAGTGACAGGCCCGCATTGTGGTTTTCCACCACGGCTCTCCCTTCAGTCCTGCCACAGGCGTGTGCCTGCGGCCTTACCGGATAGTAAGCGGGGTTAGGGGCGCTGTCGAGTCTGGGGCCAGTGGCGTGGCTGGCGCCGCGGGTATCGAGCGGCGGGCATGTCTGCCGTGATCAGGACACGCCTGCCGTGGTTGCGATACGCCTGCCGTGATTACGATACGCCTGCGGCGTGGGCCTGCTCGTCGGCGTGGTAGCTCGAGCGCACCATGGCGCCGACGGCCGCGTGGCTGAAGCCCATCTTGTAGGCTTCTTCCTCGAACATCTTGAAGGTATCGGGATGCACGTAGCGGCGCACCGGCAAGTGGCTCATGCTGGGGGCGAGGTATTGGCCGATGGTCAGCATGTCGATGTTGTGGGCGCGCATGTCGCGCATGACCTGCAGGATTTCCTCGTCGTTTTCGCCGAGGCCGACCATGATCCCGCTCTTGGTCGGCACGCCGGGATGCAGGGCCTTGAATTTCTTCAGCAGGTTCAGGCTGAAGGCATAGTCCGAACCGGGCCGTGCTTCCTTGTACAGGCGCGGGATGGTTTCGAGGTTGTGGTTCATCACATCCGGCGGTGCGGCCTTGAGAATTTCCAGCGCGCGGTCGTCGCGGCCGCGGAAATCGGGCACCAGCACTTCGATGGTCGTGCCCGGGGACAGTTCGCGGGTCTTGCGGATGCATTCGACGAAATGGCCGGCACCACCATCGCGCAGGTCGTCACGGTCCACGCTGGTGATGACCACGTACTTGAGCTTGAGCCTGGCGATGGTTTTGGCCAGGTTCTCGGGTTCGTTCACGTCCAGCGGATCGGGGCGACCGTGGCCGACGTCGCAGAACGGGCAACGCCGTGTGCACTTGTCGCCCATGATCATGAAGGTGGCCGTGCCCTTGCCGAAGCATTCGCCGATGTTGGGGCAGGAGGCTTCCTCGCAGACCGTATGCAGGTTGCTCTCGCGCAGGATCTGCTTGATCTCGTAAAAGCGCGTGGTCGGCGAGCCGGCCTTGACGCGAATCCAGTCGGGCTTTTTCAGGACCTCGCCCTGCTCCACCTTGACCGGGATGCGCGAGAGCTTGGCCGCGGCCTTTTGCTTGGCCAGCGGGTTGTAGGTTTCGACGCTCTGCGCGTCGCGGACGACTTCGTTACTGCTCATGGCTTGGCGTTAGGGTGCGAGCCAGGTGCCGAGCTTGTCGCCCAGTACCCCTGCCGCTTCATCCCAGGTGGTTGGAACCCCGATTGTAGAAAGGTCCACGGTTTTCAGCCCCGCATAGCCACAGGGGTTGATGCGCGAGAAGGGTTCCAGGTCCATCGCCACGTTCAGCGCCACGCCGTGGTAGGTGCAGTGGCGGCTGACTTTGATGCCCAAGGCGGCGATCTTGCCCAGGCCTTCGAAGGCGTTGTCGCCGCCCGCCCTATTTGGCAGCACCGCGTGCGAAAACGGGTCGTCCAGGCGCACATAGATGCCCGGCGCACCGGCCACGCGATGGCCGGGCACGCCGAAATGGGCCAGCGTGCGGATCACCGCCTCCTCGATCCGGTAGACATATTCCTTGACGAAGTAGCCCGCCCGCCGCAGGTCGACCAGCGGATACGCCACCACCTGGCCGGGGCCATGGTAGGTGACCTGGCCGCCGCGGTTGGTCTGCACGACGGGGATCTCGCCAGGCGCGAGGAGATGGTCCTCCTTGCCCGCCAGCCCCTGCGTATAGACGGCGGGGTGCTCGCAAATCCATAGCGCATCAGGCGTGGCCTCGGTGCGTGTGGCGGTGAAATCCTGCATCGCTGCATAGGTCGGCAGGTATTCGACCTGCCCCAGCGCATGCAAGGCAATGGACATGGCGCTACAACACCACCTTCACCATCGGATGCGAGGACAGCGTGCGGTACAGCTCGTCGAGCTGTTCGCGGCTGGTGGCGGTGACGGTGATGGTGATGCCAAGGTAGTTGCCCGCCTTGCTGTCGCGCAACTCGATGCTGGCAGCATTGAACGCCGGGTCGAATTGCCGGGCGATTTGCGTGATGGCGTGGACAAAGCCGTCCGCCTTGGTTCCCATCACCTTGATGGGAAATTGCGAGGGGTATTCGATCAGCGATTCTTTGCGCGGATCGGTGGGGGAGGCGGCGGTGCTCATCGGTCGTTTCAGGAAGTGGCGGATTGCCGTTTGGCGCGCTGGTAGCCGGCGTGCAGTTTCTCGTAGATAGGGCCGGGTCGGCCATTTCCAACGGGTGCGCCGTCCAGGGTGGCGATCGCCAGCACCTCCTTGGTGGCGGAGGAGAGCAACAGTTCGTCTGCGGACAAGACTTCGTTGCGCGTGATGCTGCGCAACTCGAACGGGATGCCGGCTTCGCGGCAGAGCTCCTCGATCAAACCGTAGCGAATGCCCTCGAGCACCAGATTGCCCTTTGGCGAGCCCATGACTCTGCCGTTCTTCACGACCCAGACGTTGCACGCCGCGGCCTCGCTCAGGGTGTCGTCGCGGAACATCACGGTCTCCACGGCGCCGGCGTCGGCGCTGATCTGGCGCGAGAACACCGCGCCCAGCAGACTGGTGCTCTTGATGTGCGCCTTTTGCCAGCGGAAATCCTCGGCGGTGACGCAGGCCACGCCATCGCTGCGTTCCTGGGCGGAGGGCGGCTTCATCACATTGGTCATCACAAACACCGTGGGTGTCATGTCCGCGGGCATGACGTGGTCGCGCATGGCGACTCCCCGGGTGATCTGGATGTAGACCAACTGATCAAGCTCCTTGACGGGCGTGCCCACCGATGCGGCATAGCTGCTCAAAAGCTTGGAGGCGACCTCGAGCCAGCCGGCATGTGTCAGCGGATTGGTGATGCGCAGCTCGGCCAGCGAGCGGTCCAGCCGTGCCAGGTGCTGCGCCAGGCGAAACGGTGCGCCACCGTAGACCGGCACGACTTCGTAGACTCCGTCGCCGAAGATGAAGCCGCGGTCCATCACGCTGATCTTGGCGTTCTGGAGGGTCGTGTATTCGCCGTTGAGATAGCACGGCAGGCTAGGCAAATTGGTCATGGCGCAATTATCGGCGGCGACGGCGAAACCTCACCGCGCTGGGTTTTGGCGCTGGGGCAGTTGCCGCGTTTCGCCGATCTTCATCAGGAAGAAATCCTGCTCGGCAACACCTTGTACCTGGCGTGCCTCGGCCAAGTCGCGGGGCGGCTGGTCCAGGGGTTCGTCGGTCAAATTGAAGGTGCCCCAGTGCACGCCGACGCTGCGCCGGGGCGCCAGATCCTTATGAATTTGCACCGCCTCGGCCGGGTTCACGTGCTGTTCCTTCATGAACCAGCGCGGTTCGTAGGCGCCCACGGCGATCAAGGCGAGATCAAAGCCACCCGGATTGCGCGCCGCAAAGCGTTCGCGCGTGTCGATGAAGTCGCGCGAATAGCCGGTGTCACCGGTGAAGTACCAATGAAAGCCTGCGCCAAAAACGGCCCAACCGCCCCACAGCGTCTGGCTGCGGTCGCTCATGCCGCGCGCCGACCAATGCTGCACCGGCGTGAAATGGAATTCGACGCCGCGGACCGCATGCGATTGCCACCAGTCCAGCTCCACCACGTTGGTGATGCCGCGCGCGACCATCCAGGCCTTGAGGCCCAAGGGAACGAGAAAGAGCGTCTTGCCCTGGGCGCGTGCATCAAGGGCGATGACGCCGTCCTTGTCCAGATGGTCGTAGTGGTTGTGTGAAATCACCACCACATCGATCGCCGGCAGGTCCGCGAGCGCCACGCCGGGCGGCTGCGTACGCTGCGGCCCGATGAACTGCACGGGCGAGGCGCGCTCGCTGAATACCGGGTCGGTCAGCACGTTCAGCCCGCTGGCCTGCACCAGCATGCTGGCATGGCCAATCCAGGTGATGGCGGGAAGCATTGCAGTTCCGGCCCGGGCGTTGCGGTGGATCGCGGCGAGGTCCGGCGCTACCGTCGGCGTCGGTGTTTGCGGCGATTTGGGCAGGCCCTGGCGGAATGCCTCCATGCGCCAGCGCAGCAAATCACCCAGGGGCTTGTCGACCGCATCGATGTAGTTGTTCTTGAAGCCCGTAGGCGTGTGGTGCGGCTTCGAGGGGTCGTAGTAGGGGTTCACTGCCGTGCAGCCTCCGAGCTGGGCGGCAACCAGAGCGGGAAACCCAATGCGATGAAAAAGTGCTCGTCTGGCGCTCATCGAAGGAGCGCCACGGCCGCGATGGCGATCCAGCCCAGTGTGAAGTTCAGGCTGACGAGCTTGCCGATCTGCCCCATGCGCCGGCCGCCCTCAGGCCAGTTGGCCTGCGCAACGGCCTGCTTCAATCGGCGAAACGGCACGAAGAAAAGATGGCCGAAGATCAGGAACATCAGAATCCCGATACCGAACATCAAATGCCAGCCGATCGGCGCGGCCTTCATTCCCGCGCCCAACAACATGTGCAGACCGGTGGCCGCCAGCAAAGCAATGCAAATCCAGACCAGCAGGAAAAATCGGCCAAGCACTGCCGCCATCAAGGGTAGCCGCGCCGGAGGCTGCAACTGCGCTGTGGCGACGGGCCTCAGCGCCAGCAAGGCGAAAGCCATGCCGCCCATCCAGACGATGGCGGCTGCGATGTGCAGGAGTTTGATCAGGCTGGTCATGATGCTGGCGATCGAAAAGAGCTGGGAAAGAACGAGTGCGCATTGTGACGCCGCGCGCAAAATCAAGCCTGATTCCGACGCCAAACCGCATCCCGATTCAATTTCTCGGAATGCCCCGGGTTTTTACTTATAATCAATGGCTTTGTATAAATTTCCGGGCCGTCACTTGAGCGTCATTCCAAATGTCAACAATCGCTCCTGGCTCTGAAGATGATGCAAACGACCCCGATTTCAAGCCACTGACCGCCGAAGAGGCGCGCCAGTTGCGCGAGAAAGATCCGTCGCTTTCTCCGTGGCGGGTGATCATGGGTCAGTTCGTGGTGGGGCTGCTGGTGGCGATCGCCGCCTGGGGTCTGACGGGGAGTCAAAGCGTTGGATGGTCGGCTGGGTACGGCGCGTTAGCGGTGATACTTCCCGCTATTTTGTTCGCCCGTGGTTTGACCAGCCGCGTGAGCTCTGTGAATCCGGGTGCTGCGGTATTCGGTTTCTTTTTGTGGGAAATGGTCAAGATTGCCTTGACGGTGGCGATGCTGTTCGCTGCCCCGAGGCTGGTACCAGGCTTGAGCTGGCCGGCAATGCTGGTGGGCCTGGTGGTGACAATGAAAGTGGTTTGGGTGGCGCTGGTGTTCAAGAGCCGGTTCCGCGCAAAACACACAACCGATTGAAAAAGAGTTGATAGATGGCTGCTGCTGAACACGCACCGACCGCTGGTGAATACATTGGTCACCACCTGACCCATCTGCAAAACAAGCCCATGAAGGGCGTGATCGACTTTTCGGTCTACAACTACGACTCGATCTTCTGGGCGGTGCTGCTCGGCGTGATCGGCAGCCTGCTGCTTTGGAAGGCCGCCCGGGCTGCGACTTCCGGCGTGCCAGGCCGATTCCAGGCCGCGGTTGAGATCCTGGTTGAAATGGTTGACAGCCAGGCCAAGGGCATCATCCACAACGCCCAGAGCCGCAAGCTGGTGGCGCCGCTCGCGCTCACCGTGTTCGTCTGGATTTTCCTGCTCAATTCCATGGACTTCTTGCCGGTGGACCTGTTCCACAAACTGTTGGCATGGACGAGCCTGGACCAAAGCATTCATTACTTCCGCGTCGTACCGACGGCTGATCTCTCCGCTACGCTGGGCATGTCGGTTTCCGTGCTGCTCGTCTGCCTGTTCTACAACGTCAAGATCAAGGGTCTGGGCGGCTGGGCGCATGAGTTGGTGTCCGCACCGTTCGGCACCAGCAAAAACCCGATCGCCGCCTTGCTTCTGGGCGTGGCCAACTTCGGCATGCAAATGATCGAATTCCTGGCCAAGACCGTTTCGCACGGCATGCGTCTGTTCGGCAACATGTATGCCGGCGAGCTGATCTTCATGCTGATCGCCTTGATGGGTGGCGCCGCCGCCATGTCGCTGTCTGGCGTGTTGCTGCCGATCGGGCACATCATTGCCGGCACCATCTGGGCCGTTTTCCACATTCTGATCGTCGCGCTGCAGGCCTTCATCTTCATGATGCTGACCCTGGTCTATATCGGCCAAGCCCACGACGCCCACTGATTTCGCTTTCGTTTTTCCTTTCCCTTCACCTTTAACTTTTTATCCACAGGAGCATTAAATGGAACACGTACTCGGCTTTGTCGCACTCGCCGCTGGTCTGATCATTGGTCTGGGCGCTATCGGTGCCTGTATCGGTATCGGCATCATGGGTAGCAAGTACCTCGAAGCCGCTGCCCGTCAGCCTGAGCTGATGAACGAACTGCAGACCAAGATGTTCCTGCTGGCCGGCCTGATCGACGCTGCTTTCCTGATCGGCGTCGGTATCGCGATGATGTTCGCGTTCGCCAACCCCTTCGTACTGAAGTAATCGCCCGCTTAGTCCAAACTGATTGAAAGGGTGTTGCTGTGAGCATCAACGCAACCCTGTTCGTCCAAGCCATCGTTTTTGCGATTCTGGTGTGGTTCACGATGAAATTCGTGTGGCCCCCAATCGCCGCTGCGCTGGACGAACGCGCCAAGAAAATCGCCGACGGCCTCGCTGCCGCCGACAAGGCCAAGTCCGAGTTGTCCTCCGCCAACAAGCGCGTGGAAGAAGAACTGGCCAAGTCGCGCAATGAGACCGCACAACGCCTGGCCGATGCCGAGCGCCGTGCGCAAGCCATCGTGGAAGAAGCCAAGTCCAAGGCGACCGAGGAGGGCAACAAGATCGTTGCCGCTGCCAAGGTCGAAGCCGAACAGCAAGCCGTGAAGGCCCGTGAAGTCCTGCGCGAGCAAGTGGCGGCACTGGCCGTCAAGGGCGCCGAGCAGATTCTCCGCAAGGAAGTCAATGCCGGTGTCCACGCTGATCTGCTGAGTCGCCTGAAGACCGAGCTGTAAGAGGACACCATGGCTGAACTCGCCACCATTGCCCGACCCTACGCTGAGGCGCTGTTCAAGGCGTCGGCATCCGATCTCAATGGCGCTACCGCGTGGGTCGAAGCGCTCGCGGCAATTGCGGCCAATCCGCAGTTGCAGCAGTTCGCCGACAGCCCCAAGGTGACCGCGCCCCAGGTGTTCGACGTGATCGCCGCTGTCACCAAGACGGCGCTGCCGGACACGGCGAAGAACTTCCTGCGCACCGTGATCGAGAACGGACGCCTGAGTGTCCTGCCGGAAATCGCAGCGCAATTCCGTGCGTTGAAGAATGCCCAGGGCGGCTCTTCGGACGCCGTGGTCTACAGCGCTTTCCCGATCGACGGTACGGCGCTGGCTGATCTTGCAGCAACGCTGGAAAAGCGTTTTGGCCGCAAGCTCAACCTCCGTGTTGAACTTGAAGCAGCGCTGATCGGCGGCATTCGCGTGGTGGTGGGTGACGAGGTGCTGGACACCTCCGTCAAGGCCCGCCTGGAACAAATGAAAGTGGCCTTAACCGCCTAATCCGCGGCGAAGGCCTCGGCTAACCAAAGAAAGAAGGAAAGAGTCATGCAACTCAATCCCGCAGAAATTTCTGAACTGATCAAGAGCCGCATTGAAGGGCTGGCTACCAGCGCCGACATTCGCAACCAGGGCACTGTGGTGTCCGTGGCCGACGGTATCTGCCGTATCCACGGCCTCTCGGACGTGATGGCTGGCGAAATGCTGGAATTCCCGCCCACGGCCGACGGTACGCCTACCTTCGGCCTGGCGCTGAACCTCGAGCGCGACTCTGTCGGCTCGGTGATTCTGGGTGAATATGAGCACATCTCCGAAGGCGATACCGTCAAGTGCACGGGCCGCATTCTGGAAGTGCCGGTCGGCCCCGAGCTGATCGGCCGCGTGGTGAACGCCCTGGGCCAGCCGATTGACGGCAAGGGCCCGGTCAACGCCAAGATGACGGACGTGATCGAGAAGGTTGCTCCCGGCGTGATCGCACGCCAATCGGTGAGCCAGCCTATGCAGACCGGCCTGAAGTCCATCGACTCCATGGTGCCGATCGGCCGTGGCCAGCGCGAGCTGATCATCGGTGACCGCCAGACCGGCAAGACCGCCGTGGCGATCGACGCGATCATCAACCAGAAGGGTCAGAGCATGACCTGCGTCTACGTTGCGATCGGCCAGAAGGCTTCGTCGATCAAGAACGTGGTGCGCGCGCTGGAGCAGGCCGGCGCGATGGAATACACCATCGTCGTGGCTGCCTCGGCTGCCGAATCCGCCGCCATGCAGTACGTCTCGGCCTACTCCGGCTGCACGATGGGCGAGTACTTCCGTGACCGCGGCCAGGACGCGCTGATCGTTTATGACGATCTGTCCAAGCAGGCTGTGGCTTACCGCCAGGTTTCGCTGCTGCTGCGCCGCCCGCCGGGTCGCGAAGCTTATCCCGGCGACGTGTTCTATCTCCACAGCCGCCTGCTGGAGCGTGCCGCCCGCGTGAATGGCGACTACGTCGAAGCCTTCACCAAGGGTGAAGTCAAGGGCCAGACCGGCTCGCTGACTGCGCTGCCGATCATCGAAACGCAAGCTGGCGACGTGTCCGCCTTCGTTCCGACCAACGTGATCTCGATCACCGACGGCCAGATCTTTTTGGAGACCAGCCTGTTCAACGCCGGCATCCGCCCCGCCATCAACGCCGGTATCTCGGTGTCGCGCGTCGGTGGCGCTGCCCAGACCAACTGGATCAAGGGCCTGTCCGGCGGCATCCGTACGGACTTGGCGCAATACCGCGAGTTGGCTGCGTTTGCGCAGTTCGCTTCCGACCTCGACGAAGCGACCCGCAAGCAGCTGGACCGCGGCGCCCGCGTGACCGAGTTGCTCAAGCAGGCCCAGTACAGCCCGCTGCCCATCAGCCTGATGGGCGCCACGCTGTTTGCCGTGAACAAGGGCTACCTTGACGACATCGAGGTCAAGAAGGTTCTCGCTTTCGAGCATGGCCTCCACGGCTACCTCAAAGACAAGCATGCAGCCCTGCTCGCCACGATCGAGAAGAATGGCGCAAAGTGGGATGCCAAGCCGGCCAAGGATTCGGATGCCGACGAGAAGAAAGCCTTGAAGAAGGCCTGCATCGACGCAGAAGCTGAGATGACGGCAGCCATCGGCGCGTTCAAGAAGTCCTTCGCTTAATCTCTATCGAATAGGAGCCGACTGTGGCTGCAGGAAAAGAGATACGCGGCAAGATCAAATCGGTGGAAAACACCAAGAAGATCACCAAGGCCATGGAAATGGTCTCGGTTTCCAAGATGCGCAAGGCGCAGGAACGGATGCGCCATGCCCGGCCGTACGCCACCAAGATCCGCGACGTTGCGGCCAATCTTGGCAAGGCCAACCCGGAGTACACGCACCCGTTCATGAAATCGAACGACGCCAAGGTCGCCGGCTTCATCGTGGTGACCAGCGACAAGGGCTTGTGCGGAGGCTTGAACACCAACCTGCTGCGCGTCGTGACTTCCAAGTTGCGCGACTTGCAAAACGCGGGACAGACCTCGCGCGCAGTGGCGATCGGCAACAAGGGCCTGGGCTTCCTGAACCGCATTGGTGCGCAGGTCGTTTCCCATGTGACGCAGTTGGGTGACACGCCGCACCTGGACAAGCTGATTGGTCCGGTCAAAGTCTTGCTTGATGCTTATGCCAAGGGTGAAGTGAACGCCGTGTACTTGTCGTACACCAGGTTCATCAACACCATGAAGCAGGAGCCGGTGGTCGAGCAACTGCTGCCGCTGTCGGCCGACAAGATGCAGGCCGATGCCAAGGAGGCAGGAAGCCACGGCTGGGACTACATCTACGAGCCGGATGCGCAGACCGTGATCGACGAACTGCTGGTGCGCTACGTGGAAGCGCTGGTGTACCAGGCGGTGGCCGAGAACATGGCGTCCGAGCATTCAGCGCGCATGGTGGCCATGAAATCAGCTACCGACAATGCCGGCAATGTGATCGCCGAGCTCAAGCTGGTCTACAACAAGACGCGCCAGGCGGCGATCACGAAAGAGCTTTCGGAGATCGTGGCCGGGGCCGCAGCCGTCTAGGCTGCTCCGAATACTCGGTTTAAATTTTATTGGAGCAAAAATATGGCTCAAGTTCAAGACAAAGTTCAAGGCAAGATCGTCCAATGTATCGGCGCCGTCGTGGACGTGGAATTCCCGCGCGACAAGATGCCCAAGATCTATGACGCGCTGAAGATGGACGGCACGGCCCTGACGCTGGAAGTGCAGCAGCAGCTCGGCGACGGCATCGTGCGTACCATTGCGCTCGGTTCGTCCGACGGCCTGCGCCGCGGCAACATGGTCTACAACACCGACAAGCCGATCACGGTGCCGGTTGGCAAGGCCACGCTGGGCCGCATCATGGACGTGCTGGGCAACCCGATCGACGAGCGCGGCCCGGTGTCTTCAGAGCTGTCCGCTTCGATCCACCGCAAGGCTCCCGCCTATGACGAACTCAGCCCCTCGCAAGAGCTGCTGGAAACCGGCATCAAGGTGATTGACTTGGTGTGCCCGTTCGCCAAGGGCGGCAAGGTCGGCCTGTTCGGCGGCGCCGGCGTGGGCAAGACCGTGAACATGATGGAGCTCATCAACAACATCGCCAAGGCGCACTCGGGCTTGTCCGTGTTTGCCGGCGTCGGTGAGCGTACCCGTGAAGGCAACGACTTCTACCATGAAATGGCCGATTCCGGCGTGGTGAAGCTGGACAACCTGCCTGAATCCAAAGTGGCCATGGTGTACGGCCAGATGAACGAGCCCCCGGGCAACCGGCTGCGCGTGGCGCTGACCGGCCTGACCATCGCCGAGTCCTTCCGCGACGAAGGCCGCGATGTGCTGTTCTTCGTGGACAACATCTACCGCTACACGCTGGCCGGTACCGAAGTGTCCGCGCTCTTGGGCCGTATGCCTTCCGCCGTGGGCTACCAGCCGACGCTGGCCGAAGAAATGGGCCGCCTGCAAGAGCGCATCACCTCCACCAAGGTCGGCTCGATCACTTCCATCCAGGCCGTGTACGTGCCGGCCGATGACTTGACCGACCCGTCGCCTGCCACGACCTTCGCCCACTTGGATTCCACCGTGGTGCTGAGCCGTGACATTGCCGCCCTGGGTATCTACCCCGCCGTGGACCCGCTGGACTCCACCAGCCGCCAGCTCGATCCGCTGGTGGTGGGCGAAGACCACTACAACACGGCCCGTGCCGTGCAGGGTACGCTGCAGCGCTACAAGGAACTGCGCGACATCATCGCGATTCTGGGCATGGACGAGCTGGCGCCTGAAGACAAGCTGGCTGTGGCCCGCGCGCGCAAGATCCAGCGTTTCCTGTCGCAGCCGTTCCATGTGGCAGAAGTGTTTACCGGTTCGCCCGGCAAGTACGTGCCGCTGGCCGAAACCATCCGCGGCTTCAAGATGATCAACGCTGGCGAGTGCGACCACCTGCCCGAGCAGGCCTTCTACATGGTCGGCACCATCGACGAAGCCTTTGAAAAGGCCAAGAAGGTTTAACTCGCCATGAACACCATCCACGTCGATGTTGTGAGCGCCGAGGAGTCCATCTTCTCGGGCGAGGCCAAGTTCGTGGCCCTGCCCGGCGAAGCCGGTGAACTCGGCATCTATCCGCGCCACACGCCGCTGATCACTCGCATCAAGCCCGGCTCGGTGCGGATCGAACTTGAAGACGGCAGCGAAGAGTTTGTCTTCGTCGCCGGGGGCATCCTCGAAGTCCAGCCCAACTGCGTGACCGTGCTCTCCGACACGGCGATTCGCGGCCAGGACCTGGACGACGAGAAGGCCAACGAGGCCAAGCGTGCTGCCGAAGAAGCGTTGAAGAATGCCAAGAGCGATATAGACTTGGCCAAGGCCCAATCTGAACTGGCCGTGATGGCCGCGCAGATTGCGGCGTTGCGCAAGTACCGTCAGAAAAAATAGTCGTGTTGAATTGTCGAACTCCAGTTCAAGCCTCGGTCGCACAGACCGGGGCTTTTTTTGTGGAGAATATGCCGTACGTAACAGGTGCTTACGGTCGATCACAGTCAAAAACGGACGATTTGGTTAAGCTTCGCGCTCCCTTATCAAACAAGGCAAAGAATAGTAATGCGTAGCCCGGTCTGGATGGATTCGTTGACCCCTGAGCGCCGCGCGCGCCATCTGCGCCAGCAGCTCTATCGCCGAGTCGCCGGTGCAATGCTGGTGAGCGTGTTTGTTGTGGGTCTGGTGCTGAGCATCAGCTAGCGCTGCCGGGCTGTCGAAGTCCTATTGCAAGGTTGGCGCATCCGGTTGTTCGTTGTGTCGCATTTCTCCTTGGGCAATCGGGTAGTGCGTCACCAATACAGCGGAAACTTCCTCTAGAGCCTGGGTCAAGCCGTCTTCGAAGCGCCCGTCGTGGAAAGCCGCTCCCAGGCGCGTGACCATTTCCTTCCATTGCGCGGGCAGCACATGGCGATTGAGCCCGCGGTCGGCAATCAGCTCGATCGCGTGATCGGCCAGCAACAGGTAGATCAACACGCCGTTGTTGTGCTCGGTATCCCAGACGCGCATTTTCCCGAACAAGGTCAGGGCACGCTCCCGTGCGCTTGCGCCGCGCAGCAAATAACTCCACGGCAAGCCGGCCTCGACGCAGATGCGAACCTCACCGGTGTGGCGCTGCTCGCTGGCCGCGACACGCCGTGTCAAGCGCTCCAGTATCTCGGGCGGCACCGCGCGCCGCGCGTCGGCATCATCTTTCCAGAGGTGTTTGAGAATGCGCAGCCACTGCTTGAACATGATGCGTCTTCCTACCAGTCACCGGAGGCGCCGCCGCCACCGAAATCGCCACCGCCACCGGAACTGAAGCTGTCGCTGGAACCGCTGCTGCCGCCGCCCCCACTCCAGCCACCACCGCCCCAGCCGTCGCTGCGCGCGCCGCGGCCCCCCCGGCGCGCGCTTCTGCCGGGCGCCCCGCTGCTTGTGCCGGAAAGCAGCGCGAACAGCAGCGCGGCAACCGCCGCGGTGATCGCAAGCCAGAACGGCGCGGAGAGGGAAAGCGCCAGCGCACCGATGCCGCCGCCGGTGGCCAGCGCGCCCAGCTTGCGCCCGAAGATGAACCGTACCAGGCCCCCGGCGACCGGCACCACGACAACCATCGCGAACAGCAGGATGCCGGCAATCTCGAACCAATCCGCGCCGTCGCGCAAGCCGAACCGGCTCTCGGAGAGCGCCGGCGCGGGCAGTGCCTCGCCGCTGATGCGTGCAATCAGCTGCTCGGCCGCGGCGCCCAGGCCACCGGCAAAGTCGCCTTGTCGAAAGCGCGGCGTGATGGCTTCGTCGATGATCTGCCGGGCAGCGAGGTCGGGAACCGCGCCTTCCAGGGTCTTGGCCACCTCGATGCGCACTTTGCGGTCGTTCTTGGCCACCACCAGCAGCAAGCCGTCGCCCACATCCTTGCGGCCGATCTTCCAGGCGTTGCCCACGCGGTTGGCATAGCTCGCAATGTCCTCCGGCTGGGTCGTGGCGACCATGAGCAGCACCAGTTGCGTGCCCTTGTCGCGCTCGAAGGCGGCCAGCCGCGCTTCCAGTCCCTGGCGCTGCGGCTCGTCCAGCGTGCCGGTGGTGTCAATGATGTGGCCGCTTAGGGCCGGTACCGGCTGCAGATCCTGTGCGCCGGTGAAACCCGCGCCCAGGCTGAGCGCGACAAACAGCAGACCCGCGCGTGCCCATTTGACGAGGATGGCGGGCACGCTACAAAGCTCCTATTTCTTCTCGAAATTGACTTGTGGCGGCGTCGAAATCTGTGCTTCGTTCTGCACCGCAAAGCTGGGCTTGGCCGCGTAGCCGAACACCATGGCCGTCAGGTTGCTCGGAAAGCTGCGCGCCAGTACGTTGTATTCCTGCACGGCCTGGATATAGCGGTTGCGCGCCACCGTGATGCGGTTTTCCGTGCCTTCGAGTTGCACCCGCAGGTCGCTGAAGCCTTTGTTGGCCTTGAGGTCGGGGTAGCGCTCCACCGTCACCATCAGCCGGCTTAGCGCGCTGCCAAGTTCGCCCTGCGCCGCCTGGAATTTCTGGAAGGCTTCCGGATTGTTCAGCGTTTCGGGCGAGACCTGGATCGAGGTCGCCTTGGCGCGCGCTTCAACCACCTTCGTTAGCGTTTCCTGCTCGAAGTTGGCTTCACCCTTGACCGTGGCCACGATGTTCGGCACCAGGTCGGCGCGGCGTTGGTACTGATTGAGCACCTCGCTCCAGGCGGCCTTGGTCTGTTCGTCCAGGCGCTGAAAATCGTTGTAGCCGCAGCCGCTCAAAGCGGCAAGCGACAGAAGGGAAAAGAGAATGAAGAGCCAGCGTTTCATGTCATGCCTTCCAAGGAGTGGTGACGGTACCATAGATGGGATGCGCACCGACCCTCTTCAAGCCCTGCAGGCAGCGAGCCGCACAGCGCCTAAAGCGGCGCCCAAGCCCACGGTCCTGATTGCCGGCGCCGCTGGCGTGCTGGGCAACGAAGTGGTGCGCCGCCTGGTCGGCACGCAACGCCTGGGCGCAACGCACGTCCTGGTGCGCGAACCGCTCCAATCTGCGCTGCGCGGCGTCAATGCCCTGGAAGTGAAGGCCGGCGATATGGAGCACTGGCCGCGGCTCCATGCCGATACCGGGCTCATCATGTTCGACCCACCGCGGCTGTACTACGGCCGTGAGCGCGCATTGTTGACGCCGCAGCCTTCAGAGCTATTGCCGGTGGCGCGCTGGATGCGTGCCTGCGGCGTGCAAACGCTGGCCGTCGTGCTGCCGCATGCGCAAGGCCGCCTGCCCGACGCCGTCAAGCGAGGGTTGGCCAACCTGGATGAACAGGCCGTGGCGGCGCTGGGGTTCGAGCGCTTGCTGCTGGTGCGGTCGGCCCAGAAGCCGGTGGAGGCCAAGGCGGGCAAGCTGCTGGAGCGAACGGCGGCCTGGATGCTCTCGGTGGCCAAGTTCATGGTGCCGCCCAGCGAGCAGCCGGTGCGCGCCACCAAGGTGGCGGAATTGGTCGATTGGGCCTTGCAAACCGCGCCACCAGGGATTCACGTGGCCCCGCCCGAGCTGGTCTGGCGCGCCTCGCAAGGCAATGTGCGCGATGTGGTGGCGCAATGGCTGCAAGGCCCCGCGCTGGCGGCGCAGCGCTGAACAGCGGCAAAATCGGTATTTCATTCGCCCCGTTCTTAAATTCATGCCCAAAGCCAAGCTCCAGGCCGCCACCGTCGGAGGCAGTGCCGACGACATCGAGGCGGCCTTCTACGATGCCCTGCAAAACGGCGACATTGACAAGCTCATGGCCTGTTGGGCCGACGAAGACGAGATTGTTTGCGTGCATCCGGGCGGACCGCGGGTGATCGGCGCGGCAGCGATACGCGCCGCCTTCGATGCGATGTTTGCCAATGGCAGCATCCGCGCATGGCCGGAACGCGTGCGCAAGGTCGAGTCGCTGGCCAGCGTCGTGCACAACGTACTGGAGCGCATCGAGATCCTGACCGAGGAGGGCCCTCAGCAGGCCTATGTGATCGCCACCAATGTTTATCACAAGACCGCACAGGGCTGGCGCATGGTGGCGCACCATGCAAGCCCCGGCACTGCACGCGAGCTGCAGGAGGCCGAAGTCGCGCCGCAAACATTGCACTGAATGCCTATTGCGCCTGAACCCAAGGACCCGCCAGCCCCAAACGTCATGAACTACGCGGCGCCCTGGTGGTTGCCCGGCGGCAATCTCCAGACCATCTGGCCCGCGCTGTACGCGCGCCGGGTGTTCGGGCCGCATCCGCAATACCGGCGCGAGCGCTGGGACACCGCCGATAACGATTTCATCGATGTGGACTGGCTTGAACATAGTGCCCCCACTCCCAAGCAACCACTGCTCGTGTTGTTCCACGGCCTGGAAGGCTCCTCACGCAGCCACTACTCCGAAGCCTTCGCCGACTTCGCGCAGGAGCGCGGTTGGGCCTTTGCGGTGCCGCATTTCCGCGGGTGCAGCGGGGAGCTCAACCGTGCACCGCGCGCCTACCACTCGGGCGACTATGAGGAGGTTGGTTGGATTTTGCAGCGCTTTCGGGCTTGCCACCATGGAGCGATCGTCGCCGTCGGCGTCTCGCTGGGCGGCAATGCGTTGATGCGCTGGGCTGAAGAAATGGGGGAGGAGGCGAGCAGGGTGGTTTCTGGCGTCGCCTCGGTCTGCTCGCCCATCGATCTGGCCGCGGGCGGCTGGGCCATCGGGCGCGGCTTCAACCGGCTGGTCTACACCCGCATGTTTCTCAACACCATGAGGCCCAAAGCCCTGACCAAGCTGGCGCAGCATCCAGGACTGTTCGACCGCGAGGCATTGATGGCCGCGCGTGATCTTTACGAGTTCGACAATGTTTTCACCGCGCCGCTGCACGGTTTTCAAAGCACGGACGACTACTGGAAGCGCGCCTCGGCCAAGCCGCATTTGCACCGCATCCGCATTCCCGCACTGGTGGCCAATGCGCGCAACGATCCTTTTGTACCGGCATGGAGCTTGCCGCAAAGCAGCGAAGTCGGCACACACGTCACGCTATGGCAGCCGGCGCAGGGTGGCCATGTGGGCTTTCCGCAAGGGCGCGTGCCGGGACACGTGCGGGCGATGCCCGACGTGGTTGGCGGCTGGCTGGCAGCCCATCTGACGTAAGAGCATGAGCAACAGGGGCAAAGCACCCTTAGCGCTTCGAATCGAAAGAAAATAGCGCCATGGACGACATCGTCAAGCAAGCCTTGGCCAAATGGCCCAATGTGCCGCACTGCTACGGCTGGCTCGGTTTGGACGCGCGCGGCAATTGGTACATGCGCGATGACCGCGTGCAAGCCTTGGGGCCTTTTGCCAACGGAACCGTGCACAGCAAGGGCTCGCTGCTCAAGCACGACAAGCTGATCGAGTTCATCCACCGCAACTACGAAAGCGATGGCCAGGGCCAGTGGTTTTTCCAGAATGGCCCCCAGCGTGTCTATGTGGAGCTGGAGGCCACGCCATGGATCTGGCGGGTGGCCAGTGATTTGTCGGTCAATGCGCACACCGGCAGGAGCGCCCAGGTGCAGCGCTGCATGGTGGATGAGCAAGGCCGGGTCTATCTGCAAGCCGATCTCGGCGTCGGGCTGGTGCATACCCTGGATGTGGTGCAAGCGGCCGACGCCGTGGAACGCGGCGTGTGGACGCCGGAGGATGTCATTGCGCAGGAGTTGCCGCAGCGCTTTGGCTATGTGCGCAGCCCGGCTGCCCTGAACGGCACCTCAAAATAGATCGCAGAAAACGAAAAAGCCGGTCATGGACCGGCTTTTTTTGATGCTGGTGCGCGCCTTACTTCGCGGCAGCCTGGGGCGCATCGGCCTGCGGCGCTGAAGCGGCAGCAGCCGGCATCTTCGGTTCTGCGAGCTTGCCGCCGGCCGAATTTGCCATGTAGACCACGGCGCGTGCGATTTCCAGATCTTCAAAGTCGCCGCCGCCTTGTGCACCCATCGCACCCTTGCCCTTGAGGGACGAGTTCAGGAGAGCTTCGAAGCCGGTCTTGATGCGCGGAGCCCAGGCGGCCACATCGCCAAGCTTGGGTGCACCCGCAGCGCCAGGCGTGTGGCAAGCCGTGCATTGGGCCTTGAAGACGTCCTCGCCACTCTTGAGCGGGCGGTTCGCATCGCGGATCTCCACCGTGCCGACCTTGCGCAGGCGCTCGGCAATACCTTGGTTGTGGTCCTTCTCCGTCAACCCGCTCAAGGCGAGCACGTCTTTGTCACCGGATGTGCTCGCCGGCTTGGCTGCCGAAGCGACGTAGTAGACCAGGCCGATGATGGCAAAAACCGGAACGACGAACGAGAAGAACACCGCCAGCAGCAGTTGCTTGGGGTTCTTGATGGGGCCGCTGTGGGCTTCTTCGTGGCTGTTAGCGCTCATGGCGTCCTCAAAATGATCGGGGGGCGTTGCTTGGCAATTAACCTTCAATTATAGCCGGCGGCCCCTGTGAAAACCCTAGAGGGGCCTGCTCTCCGTTGGCACCGAGCCAGCGTGAGCTCCGCTCAACCGACCGGTGCGGTGAAGTAAGGGATAATGCAAGCCTGTTTCGCACAGCATCATGCGGCTGTAGCTCAGTGGATAGAGTATTGGCCTCCGAAGCCAAGGGTCGTGGGTTCGATCCCCGCCAGCCGCACCAAGCCTAGTAGGCACACTCAATAGTGTGCGAGCGCCACATTCGGCTGCCGTCCGGCCAAGCGGGTCGGGCCGGTGGCACGCGAGTTTTTTTCAACGCGCCGCCGCGAATTCCTTCGTCAATCCCACATCAAACTCGACGTCCACCCGGGGCCCGCCCGCGGCTGCAGCATCGATGCGCAGCGTGCCTGCCAGCCGCGCCGCATCATTCTGTTTCGCGGTGAAAACGGCGGGCACGGCGGTGCCGGAGTACTGGACCATCTGGTTGTTGAGCGCCAACCAGTAGTTCAATCGGGGGCCGGCGCCGAAGTCGACGGTCATGCCTTCTTCGACCAGGCCGCTGGCGCACGACATGGTCTTGCAGGCATTGAGCTTGGCGCCGATGTCGTTTGCCGTGAGGATCAACTCGCGTATCGTCACCTTCGGGTCGACGGCGTCAGGGCCCTTGATCAGATAGGCATATTTGAAAGTCGCCGAACGGGCTTTGTACGTGACCGTACCGCTTGCGTTGTCGGCGGCGTGCGCGCTGAGGGTTCCCAGGCCCCACAACACCGCAACAGCCGTGGCGGCCAGCCGCTTGATGATGCATTTCATTGGCACTCTCCCGTTGATAGAGTCGCCGAATTGTGATCCTCGCCCAGGCCGTGGTCAATCTGCGTGCGCGGCCGGAGATCCCGTGCGCCGAGTGCCGGAAAAGGCGGGCATTTCTGTTTCTTTACTTGCACTTCGTGACCTATAGTCGCGCCACAATACGGCGTGGAGGTGTGGTCATGGACTTGCAATACCAGCTCAAGCGCGGCAGTTACTACCTATATGACATGGCGGACCCGCCGAGTC
>DATILI010000104.1:0-7053 GCA_035476635.1 Burkholderiaceae bacterium
GGCTCGGGAATCGTCATGAGGCCGCGCAAGCGCAGGCGCGGCAAGGCCGCCACCGCGCGCGCGAGGGCGGCGGCCTCGTGCGGCAACACGCCCGACTTGGTGGGGCCGCCATCGATGTTGACCTGAATGCACACATCAAGCGGCGGCTGGCCTTGAGGCCGCTGCGCACTCAGGCGCTCGGCGATCTTGAGACGCTCGATGGTATGAACCCAATCGAAGTGCTCGGCCACCAACCGCGTCTTGTTGCTTTGAATGGGGCCGATGCAATGCCACTGAAGCCCCAGAAGTCGTAGCGCGGCAATCTTCGCCACCGCCTCCTGGATGTAGTTCTCGCCAAATGCCCTCTGGCCTTGGGCCGCGGCTTCGCGCACGGCATCGGCGCCGAAGGTCTTGGACACCGCAAGCAACGCGACCGCGGTCGGTTCGCGTCCCGCGTCGGAGCATGCTGTGGCAATCCGCGCACGCACGCGCTGGAGATTGTCGGCAATCGTAGTCATAATCACCGAAGCGTACCAAACCATCGAGGGATATGTGGATATAACCCAGCTGCTCGCCTTCAGTGTCAAGAACAAAGCCTCCGACCTGCACCTGTCCGCTGGGCTGCCGCCGATGATTCGTGTTCATGGCGACGTGCGGCGGCTCAACGTCGATGCGCTGGACCACAAGACCGTGCATTCCATGGTGTACGACATCATGAACGACAGCCAGCGCAAGAACTATGAAGAGTTCATGGAGACTGACTTTTCGTTCGAGATCGAAGGCCTCGCGCGCTTTCGCGTCAACGCGTTCAACCAGAATCGTGGCGCGGGTGCGGTGTTTCGAACGATTCCCTCCAAGATCCTGACCCTGGAACAGCTCAACGCGCCGAAGATTTTTGCTGACCTGTCGCTCAAGCCACGCGGACTGGTGCTGGTCACCGGCCCGACGGGGTCGGGCAAGTCGACGACGCTGGCCGCGATGGTCAACTACCTGAACGAGAACGAATACGCCCACGTTTTGACGGTGGAGGATCCGATCGAGTTTGTGCACGAGTCCAAGAAATGCCTGGTCAACCAGCGCGAAGTCGGCCCGCACACCTTGAGCTTCAACGCGGCGCTGCGCTCTGCACTGCGCGAGGATCCGGACGCGATTCTGGTGGGCGAGATGCGCGACCTCGAAACCATTCGCCTGGCCATGACGGCGGCGGAAACCGGGCACCTGGTATTCGGCACGCTGCACACATCCAGCGCGGCCAAGACCATCGACCGCGTCATCGACGTGTTCCCGGCCGAAGAAAAGGAAATGGTCCGCGCGATGCTCTCGGAGTCGTTGCAGGCGGTCATCTCGCAGACCTTGTGCAAGACCAAGGACGGCCTGGGCCGCGTGGCCGCGCACGAAATCATGATCGGCACCAGCGCCATTCGCAATTTGATCCGCGAAGCCAAAGTCGCCCAGATGTACTCCACCATCCAGACCGGCAACAGCGTCGGCATGCAGACCCTTGACCAGAACCTCACGGACCTGGTGCGCCGCAACGTCATCAGCCCTGGCGAAGCGCGCGCCAAAGCCAAGATCCCCGAAAACTTCCCCGGCTAACTCGCAGCCCCACCCACTGGAGTCAAGCCAATGAAGGGTATTCTCGAACTGCTGCGACGCAAGTCCGCACCCAAGCAAAGCGACGAGCACGCGGACTCGGTGCTGTTTACCACTGCCTTCGCCGGCCAGGGCGTGGACGCGTCCATGCTGGTCCCCTGGGAGGCGCGCGCCGTTGAAGTCGGCGCGAAACGCCTCTCCCCAGCCAAGGGCAGCAAGCTGCTGCAGGCGCTATGGGCCAAGGACAAATACATGGCGCTGCTGGACGCCAATGCCGTTCAGCGCATGGAGCGGTTCTTTGAATTCGCCACCGTGCCGACCAACCGCGACATCATCCGCCAGGACGAATACGGCAACTACATGATCATTTTGCTGACCGGCACCATCGCGGTGGACCGGGTCCAGCCCTGGGGAGAACATTTGCGGTTGGCGGAAACGCGGCCGGGAGACATCCTGGGCGAAATGTCCCTTTTGGACAGCGGCATCCGGTTCTCCGCCTGCACATCGCTGACCGAATGCGACATCGCCATTCTTAGCGCCGAAGCCATGGACGAGATGATGACCTCGGACCCACAGCTGGCGGCCAGCCTGGTCGCTCTCTTGGCGCGCAAACTGTCGCTGCGGCTGCGGGTGGTCAGCGCCCGGCTCAGCGACAACCAGAAGTGAACCGGAAGGACACAGCATGGAACGCGATCAGGCAAGTAAGTTCATCAATGACCTGCTCAAGCTGATGATCAGCCGCAACGGCAGTGACCTGTTTATCACCGCCGAATTCCCGCCCGCCATCAAGGTTGACGGCAAGGTGACCAAGGTATCACCGCAGCCACTGACGCCGACGCACACGCTGGCGTTGGCACGCGCCATCATGAGCGACAAGCAGGCAGCGGAATTCGAGCGCACGAAGGAATGCAATTTCGCGATCTCGCCCGGCGGCGTGGGTCGCTTTCGGGTCAACGCCTTCGTGCAGCAGGGCAAGGTCGGCATGGTGCTGCGGGTGATTCCGCTCACACTGCCCACCATCGATGGCCTGGGCGTGCCCCAGGTCTTGAAAGAAGTGGCGATGAGCAAGCGCGGCCTGTGCATCCTCGTGGGTGCGACCGGTTCGGGCAAGTCGACCACCCTGGCGGCCATGCTCGACTGGCGCAACGACAACTCCTATGGCCACATCATCACGGTGGAAGATCCGGTGGAATTCGTTCATCCGCACAAGAACTGCGTGGTGACGCAGCGCGAGGTGGGGTTGGACACCGATTCATGGGAAGCGGCCCTGAAGAACACCTTGCGCCAGGCGCCGGACGTGATTTTGATGGGTGAAATCCGCGACCGAGAAACCATGGACCATGCGGTGGCCTTCGCTGAGACCGGCCACTTGTGCCTGGCCACCCTGCACGCCAACAGCGCCAACCAGGCGCTGGATCGGATCATCAATTTCTTCCCTGAAGAACGGCGCATCCAGCTGCTGATGGACCTCTCGCTGAACCTGAAGGCCATGGTGTCCCAGCGCCTGATCCCCAAGCAGGATGGCAAGGGCCGCGCCGCAGTGGTGGAAATCATGCTCAATACGCCGCTGATCTCCGACCTGATCTTCAAGGGCGAGGTCACCGAGATCAAGGAGGTCATGAAGAAGAGCCGCAATCTCGGCATGCAGACCTTCGACCAGGCGCTGTTCGACGTCTATGAGAGCAACATCATCACCTATGAAGATGCGCTGCGCAACGCCGACTCGCTGAACGACTTGCGCCTGCAGATCAAGCTAAACAGCCAGCGCGCCAAGTCGACCGACTTGTCGGCGGGCACCGAGCATTTCGCCATTGTCTGAAAAGAATATGCCGAGCACTCACTCAAAAAGCTACGAACCCACCCGCGCGCGCAACCTTGCCTTCCTCGGCCTGGGCGTCATGGGCCACCCGATGGCCGGCCATCTGGCGCTGGCCGGCCATGCGGTCACCGTGTACAACCGAACCGCGTCCAAATCCATCGCCTGGTGCGAGGAATTCGGACGCACGAGTGGCCCCAAGCATGCCGAGACGCCTCGCCTGGCGGTAGCAAACGCAGAAATCGTATTCTGTTGCGTGGGTAACGATGACGATCTGCGCAGCGTTGTCCTGGGTGATGAAGGCGCGTTTGCCGGCATGGCGCCCGGCACGGTTTTTGTGGACCACACGACCGCTTCGGCCAATGTCGCGCGCGAATTGAACGCAGCGGCCCAGTCGAAGGGGCTTCAATTCATCGATGCGCCGGTGTCGGGTGGGCAGGCAGGCGCGCAAAACGGCATGCTCACGGTGATGTGCGGTGGCGATGAAACTGCGTTCGACACCGTGCGACCGGTGGCCATGGCGTTCTCCAGGGCCTTCACGCTGATGGGCGCGAGCGGCGCAGGCCAACTCACCAAAATGGTGAATCAGATCAGCATCGCGGGGCTGGTGCAAGGTTTGAGCGAGGCCATTGCCTTTGGCCAAAAGGCTGGGCTGGACATGCTTCAGGTGCTGGACGTGATTGGCAAGGGTGCAGCGCAGAGCTGGCAGATGGACAACCGGGGCAAGACCATGGTGGCCGACCAGTTCGAGTTCGGTTTTGCGGTGGACTGGATGCGCAAGGATCTGGGCCTGGTGCTCGAAGAAGCCAAGCGCAATGGTGCCCGCCTGCCGGTCACCGCCCTGGTCGACCAGTTCTATGCCGACGTCCAGCAGATGGGCGGCAGCCGCTGGGACACGTCCAGCCTAGTCAAACGGCTCAAGTAAAGAGCTGCCGGACAAGGCACTCTGCCTATCTACTTCTTGATTTCCGACGCAGCGGGCTGCGTGCCGATGCGCTGGAGCTCTTCCTCGCTGAGGATCTCGAAGACGCGAACCACTTTTTGCACGCCGCCTGTGCCGCGGGCGATTTCGGTGGCGCGGTTGGCCTCACGCTGCGTGACTCTTCCCATCAGGTAGGCGGTACCGCGTTCGGTCACGACCTTGAAGGAGTTGGCCTGCAGGTCTTTCGCATCCACCATCGCCGCCTTGATCTTGCCGGAGGTCAGCACATCGTTGGAACGCTGGCTCAGCGTGGAGTGGCCCTGCACACCGAGTTCGTTGACGATGCTGCGCACGTTTTCAACGCGCGAAACCACCTGCTCGGCCGTTTGCTTGTCTTGCGCAGTGGGAACCTCGCCCGTCAGCAGGACCTGGCGGTTGTAGCTCGTCACGTTCACATGTGCCCGGTCGCCCAGGCTGTCACGCAAGCGGCTGGCCGAGCGGAGTTCAATGCCTTCATCTTCGAGCTGCGCACCCGAGGTGCGGCGATCGGTCACCATCAGCGCGGCGCCTACCGCTGCACCACCCACCACGAGCGGCACGCAAGCGTTCAAGCCAGCCACCAAACCAGCGGCCGCGAGCACAGCCAGGATCAATCGATTCTTACCGGATGTCATGTTGGAATTTCCTGTTCTCCAAGTAATTGGGTGTCGACACCATCGCACAGGCAGTGCAGCACCAGGAGGTGCACCTCCTGGATACGCGCGGTGCGGTCATGCGGCACGCAAATGTGCACATCGGTTTCGCGCAAGGTGGCGCCCATCTTGCCGCCGCCCTTGCCGGTGAGCGCCACCACCGTCATCTCGCGCTCGTGGGCGGCCTCGATCGCGGCCAGCACGTTGGTGGAGTTGCCGCTGGTGGAAATCGCCAGCAGCACGTCGCCCGGCAAGCCGAGTGCGCGCACCTGCTTGGCAAAGATGACGTTGAAATCGTAGTCGTTGGCGATCGCCGTCAGGATGGAACTGTCGGTGGTCAGGGCGATCGCGCCGAGCTCGGGGCGCTCGCGCTCGAAGCGCCCGACGAATTCTGCGGCAAAGTGCTGCGCGTCGGCGGCCGATCCGCCATTGCCGCAGGCGAGGACCTTGCCGCCGCTGGTCACACAGGCCAGCATGGCTTGCACCGCTGCGGCAATGGGCTTGCTCAGCAATTGCGCGGCTTGGTACTTGAGGTCGGCACTGTCGATGAAGTGCTGTTGAATACGTTGTTCAAGCATGGGAGCCGATGATAACCGCGCACCATGCAACCAGATGTAGGACGGACAACCATTCAACCCGCGTCGAAGGCGGCCCGGATCCACTCGATATTCTCTTCCACCAGCACCACGTCGAAGCGGCAAGGCGGCGGCGTCCGCACGCGCATCAGGTAGTGCCGGGCGGCGAACACGATGCGCCGCTGCTTGAGCCCGCTCACGCTCGCGGCAGCACCCCCAAACGCAGCGCCGGACCGGGCGCGCACTTCCACGAATACCACCGTGCCGTCGCGTTCACGCATGATCAGGTCAATCTCGCCACCACCGCGCCCGGGCGTCCGATAATTGCGCTCCAGCAGGCGCAGGCCGGCCGCTTGCAAATGCGCCAGGGCGCTGGCCTCGGCCGCATCGCCTGCTTGCTTAGTGGTGAGGAATTTCATTGAACGCTTCTTTTTCTTCAGCCCTGGGTGCCGCGCGCGAGGCGGCGGCTTCCCAGCATTATCCGCAGGGGATGCTGTATGTCGTGGCCACCCCGATCGGCAATCTCGCCGACATCAGCCTGCGTGCCCTGCACGTGCTGGGGCTGGTGGACACGGTCGCCTGCGAAGACACCCGCCACACCCAGGCCATGCTGCGCGCCTACGGGATCGACAAATCATCGTCGCAGTTGGTGGCGGTGCATCAGCACAACGAGGCAGAGGCCGCACAGGCGGTGATCGACCAATTGAAGCTGGGCCGGCGCATCGCCTATGTCAGCGACGCGGGCACGCCTGCGGTCAGCGACCCCGGCGCGCGGCTGGTGGCCGCCGTGCGCGCCGCATCCCTGGGCGTGATGCCGCTGCCCGGTGCCAGCAGCATCACAGCCGCCTTGAGCGTTGCCGGCATCGTGCAGGACAGTGGATTCGTGTTTTCGGGATTCCTGCCCGCCAAGGCCGCGGAGCGCGAGGCGGCGGTACAGGTCCTGGCCACGGAGCCGCGCGCCGTGGTGCTGCTGGAAGCGCCGCACCGCATTGAGGCACTGGCCCTGGCGCTTGCAAAACTGGATCAGCGGCCGATTACCGTCGGGCGCGAGCTAACCAAGCAGTTCGAGGAAATTGCCACTGTGAGTGCCCAGGCCCTGCCCGGCTGGCTGGTGGAACAGCCGCACCGCGCGCGCGGCGAGTTCGTGCTGGTGCTGCACCCTGCGGTTGCCGAGCAGCATCCGCAGGAGAGCCAGCGCGTCTTGCGCCTGTTGCTGGAAGAATTGCCGGTGAAGAGCGCTGTACGGCTCGCGGCGGAAATTACCGGCGAGGCGCGCAATGCACTTTACGACGCGGCACTCAAGATCAAGAACGAGACATGAAAGGTTGGGCGGCCGAGCGCTTCTTCGGGAGCCGAGCCCCGAACCTTACGCCCGGGCCTTTGCCCTGGCAGCGCCGCCGCCGTCCCGCGCGGATGGCTGCGGCCGTGCGAGCTTGCCATGCGGCACCGTGCTCAGGCGCTTGAACATCCGACGGC
>DATILI010000105.1:0-7590 GCA_035476635.1 Burkholderiaceae bacterium
CTAGAGCATTTCGCTGGGCGCAAAGGGCCCGATCAGCTTGAGCATCAGTTGCAATCCGAAGCCGGCTTCGGGCTCGCTGCTGCGGATTGCGAGGGCAGGGTTCTTTTCATCCTTGGGTGCATGCCAAAGCAGCTTGCCGACGACCCATTCCAGCCGGTAGCTGTCGTTGAGGGTCTGCTCGATGCTCTGGGCCATGCTGCGCGACAGCGTGGCGCTGCGAATCACCAGGCTGACTTCGGTGTTCTGCAGCGCGGAGCGCAGGTCCAGATTCATCGAGCCTATGGCGAGCAGGCGCTCGTCCATGACCACGGTCTTCGAATGCAGGCTGGCGCGGGACGCCGGCGCCGAACCGAAGAGGCGCCTCTGGGTGGTCCCCTGGGAGCGCATTTCGTAGAGTTCGACCCCCGCCTTCAATAGCGCGACGCGGTAGCGCGCATAGCCGACATGGGCCAGGGGCGCATCGTTGGATGCCAGAGAGTTGGTCAACACCCGGATGCGGATACCACGCTGGCGCAGGGCGGTGAAGGTTTGCATCATGCGATCGCCAGGAACGAAGTAGGGCGACACGATCAACAGCTCCTTGCGCGCCTGCTGGATCATCTGCAGCAACCCCTCCACCACAGTCTCGTCCATGTCGGCCGGGTCGGCCGTGTCGTCGGGCGCGATCTTGGAGGGTTGGTCCACAAGCAAGGCAGATGGAGCCCAGACCAGTTCAAGTTTGCCGGCGCGGATGTCGTCGGCAACGCCGGCGGCGCCAGCTACCGCCTGAGGTGCTTGGCCCGCCGCAGCGTTTGTGGCCGGCTGCGTCGTCATTTCTGCCGAAGTTGCGGGTGCTGAAGCCGGGGAAGGCGCGGGCGCGGCGCTTTGCGGCCGGCTGAACATTTCTTTCTCGCCCGGTGTCAGCAGGGCTTGGACGGGGTAGGCGAGCTCATGGTTCCAGTACCGGTCGAAACTGCGCGACAGCTCTCGCACGATGCGACCGGCGGCCAAAACAT
The DNA here is from genome assembly GCA_035476635.1 of Burkholderiaceae bacterium. Classification (GTDB taxonomy): domain Bacteria; phylum Pseudomonadota; class Gammaproteobacteria; order Burkholderiales; family Burkholderiaceae_C; genus DATILI01. The sequence goes on from DATILI010000105.1 coordinate 996, forward strand.
CGAGGTCGAGAAAATTGTTGTTCTGTCCCTGCCCGAAGTATTCATCCCCGAGATTGCGGCCGCCGGTCACGGCCAGCGCGTTGTCGGCGATGAAGACTTTGTTGTGCATGCGCTGCTGGATGCGCTGGAAATCAAAGAGCGACCCGAGCATGCGGCCGGTTTGCGAGCGGCGCGAGCCCGTGACGGGATTGAACATGCGGATCTCGATGCCGGGTTCGAGATCCAGTCGAAGCACTTCGATGTTGCGGCCCGTGGCATTGAAGTCATCGAGCAGGATGCGCACGCGTACGCCGCGCCGCGCAGCTTGCCGCAGTTGCTCAAGGAGCGCTTCGGTCGAGCTGTCGTAGTGGATCGCGTAGTACTGCAAGTCCAGGGTCTTTTGCGCCGCATCGATCATGGCCATGCGGCTGCCGTAGGCCACGTCTGAGCGGATCAGCAGGCGAAAGCCTGAGTCGGCACTAGGCTGGTTTGTGGCGGGCACGGCACTTGCGACCAGGCGGCCCAGCGCAGTGTCAGATGCATCGGCCAGCGCACTTGAAGGGGTGCGCGACACGTTCGGGGGCAGACTGGAGCAGCTGGCGAGCAACATGGAAATCAACACGGCCGGGACGCAACGCATGCACAAGCGAATGCCAGAGCTTGGCCGGTGCAAGACGGGATCGGCGGTTGTCATAGCGGTCACCTATTGGATAACCCACTGTAGCGGCCGCTTGGCCGCCGTCTGTCAGACGGTGGCCCGCGCTGCTGTCGTTCTCAGGACGACAGCGTCGACCAGCGCTCCAGCGCTGCCATCAGTTCTTCCTCGATCCGCCCATCGCGTTCATTCAGCGCGGCGGCGCGCGCTGCGTCGCTGCTGTAGAGCGTGCCGTCAGCAAGGTCTTCGCGCAGGGTCTTTTGCTCGCTTTCCAGCGCAGCGATGTGCTCGGGCAAGCCCTCCAGCTCGCGTTGTTCTTTGTAGCTGAGCTTTTTCCTGGCTGGCGCGGCGCGTTCGTCCGACCCGGGCTGAGAAGCGGCAACAGCTGGTTGCAGCGCTGCGGGCGCGGCTTGTTGCGCCGTTTGTGCAGCGATCTCGCGCGCACGGCGCGATTGGATCAACCAGTCCTGCACGCCGCCTTCGTATTCGCGCCACAGGCCATCGCCTTCGAAGGCGATGGTGCTGGTGACCACGTTGTCGAGAAAGGTCCGGTCGTGGCTGACGAGGAAGACGGTGCCGTCGTAGTTTTGCAGCAGGTCTTCGAGCAACTCCAGGGTGTCGATGTCCAGGTCGTTGGTGGGCTCGTCCAGTACCAGAACATTGGCGGGCCGTGCGAACAGGCGCGCAAGCAAAAGCCGGTTGCGTTCACCGCCGGACAGTGAGCGCACTGGCGAGTTGGCGCGTGCGGGCGAAAACAGGAAGTCGCCAAGATAGCTTTTGACGTGCTTGCGCTGGTTGCCGATTTCGATCCACTCGCTGCCGGGGCTGATGAAGTCTTCCAGCGTGGCGTTCAAGTCCAGGGCGTTGCGCATCTGGTCAAAATACGCCACTTGCAGCTTGGCGCCCTGGCGTACCTTGCCGCCGTCGGCTTGCAGCTCGCCGAGGATCAGCTTGAGCAGCGTGGTTTTGCCCGCGCCGTTCGGGCCGATCAAGCCGACCTTGTCGCCACGCAGGATGGTGGCGGTGAAGTTATTGACGATGGTTTTGTCGCCGAACGATTTGTGGACGTCCGTGAGTTCGGCGACGATCTTTCCGGTGGGCAGGCCTGAGGCGACATCCATCCTGACGCTGCCCAGCGCTTCTCGACGCGCGGTGCGGCTGGCACGCAGCTTCTCCAGGCGGCCGATGCGGCTTTGGCTGCGCGTACGGCGAGCCTCGACGCCTTTGCGGATCCAGATCTCCTCCTGGGCCAGGAGTTTGTCGGCCTTGGCGCTGATGACCGCCTCCTGCGCCAGCTGATCTTCTTTTTGCAACAAATACTGCGCAAAGTTGCCGGGGTAGGAGCGCAATTGGCCACGGTCGAGTTCCACGATGCGGGTGGCGACCCGGTCGAGAAATGTGCGGTCGTGGGTGATGGTGACGACGCTGCCGTTGAAGTCGATCAGCAAGTCCTCGAGCCATTCGATGGAGTCCAGGTCCAGGTGGTTGGTCGGCTCATCAAGCAAAAGCACGTCGGGCTTGGCAACCAGCGCTTGGGCCAGCGCCACCCTTTTCTTGGTGCCGCCGGACAGCGATCCGACCACGGCATTGGCGTCCAGGTGCAGGCGCGCCAGGGTTTCTTCGACGCGTTGTTCCCAATTCCACGCATCGAACGCTTCAATTTGCGACTGCAGCGCGTCCAGGTCAACGCCTTCTTCGTGCGCCAAATATTGCTCGCGCAGGCGAATAGCGACGGCCAGGCCTTCGCTTGCGGCCTCGAAAACGGTCGCCTCCGCATGCAGCACGGGTTCTTGCGCCACGTAGACGACGCGGATGCCCTGCTGCGTTTGCAGGCTGCCGTCATCGGGCTTTTCCAGCCCGGCTAGGATTTTGAGCAGAGATGATTTGCCGGCGCCATTGCGGCCGATCAGGCCGACGCGCTCGGAGGATTCAAGGGAAAAACCGGTTTTGTCGAGCAGCGCAACGTGGCCAAAGGCCAGTTGGGCGTCTAGTAGGGTAATGAGTGCCATGTGGCTAGGGATTATCCCTGTCCGTTTGTGGAGGCTTGTCTCTATCGCCTGGAACAGGGCGTGGCTATAGTCGTTTGCGAGCGATGCATGCTGGCGCTTGACCAAATCCCCGGAGAAAAGTGTGGAATTACAAATCAATGGCAAGGCCGTGCAGGCGGATGCCGATCCGAACATGCCCTTGCTGTGGGTGTTGCGCGATGTCTTGAACATGACGGGCACCAAGTTTGGCTGCGGTATTGCCGCGTGCGGGGCGTGCACGGTGCGTGTGGACGGGCAGCCGGTGCGTTCATGCGTGACGCCCATTTCCACGCTAGCGGGCAAGCGCATCCAGACCATCGAGGCGTTGGGTACGGCGGAGCGCCCGCACTCCTTGCAGGCCGCCTGGATTGCCGAGCAGGTACCGCAGTGTGGCTATTGCCAGAGCGGCATGCTGATGGCGGCTGCCGCATTGCTGGAAAAAAAGCCCAAGCCGACCGATGCGGACATTGATGAGGCCATGACGAATATCTGCCGCTGCGGGACTTACCAGCGTGTGCGAGCGGCGATCCATCGTGCGGCTGGGGCTGGTTCGAAAGCCGCGCCGGTGCCTGGGAGCCGCTCATGAAGCGCCGCACCTGGCTGCTCAGTGCCGCAGGCGTCACGGGAGCCCTGGTAGTCGGCTGGGGGGTAATGCCGGCGCGGTCACGGCTTGGATCGCCGGAACTGATGCGGGCCAAGAACGGTGATGTGGCGCTCAATGGCTGGATCAAGATCGCTGCCGACGGCAGTGTGGTGCTGGCCATGCCCAGAAGCGAGATGGGCCAGGGCGTTCACACGGCCTTGCCGATGCTGGTGGCGGAAGAGCTGGATGTTCCTTTGAATCGTGTGCGTATCGAGCAAGCCGGTGCTGATGCGATCTATGGCAACGTCGCCATGCTCGTGGCCAGCCTGCCGTTTCACCCACTGGAGTCCGAAGGCGAACAGAAGGCGACCAAGGTCAAGTTGGGCGAGTGGACGGTGGGCAAGCTCGCGCGCGAACTGGGGATCAACGCTACCGGGGCGTCTTCCAGCGTTGCCGATGCTTGGATGGTATTGCGCACTGCCGCGGCAACTGCGCGCGCTTCGTTGCTAGGGGCGGCTTCGCTGCAGTGGAAATTGCCGGTCAACGAACTGTCGGTCAAGGACGGGACGGTGTCGCACCCGTCGGGCAAATCGGCGCCGTATGGCGAATTGGCCAAATTCGCGGCCGCTACGCCGCCCGGCACGGTGGTGCTGAAGGAGCGCAAGCATTGGCAGGTGATTGGCCAGCCTGCGCCGCGCCTGGATGTACCGGCCAAGGTTGACGGTTCGGCCCGGTTTGGGCTGGATGTGCGGCTTCCCGGGATGCTGTATGCGGCGGTTCGGCTGTGCCCGATGCTGGGCGGATCGCCGGGCGCCATTCAGTCCAATGCCGCGTTGGCGCAGCCCGGTGTTGAGCGGCTGGTGCGACTTCCGGCCTATGCGGACTCAACGGCCGGCTTTGCCGTGGTCGCCAAGACATCGTGGCATGCGAAGCAGGCGGCGTTGGCTGTCGAAGTGCACTGGCATGCGCCGCCGCAGGGCGCGTTGGACACGAAGCACATCGAAAAGAAGCTGGAGGCCGCCGTCAGGGAGGGCGACGGCTTTGGCTTTCACGACAAGGGTTCTGTCGACGACGCAGAAAAAAAAGCGGCGCGCAAAGTAGAGGCCTGGTATCGCGCGCCCTATCTGGCCCATGCCACCATGGAACCCATGAACTGCACGGCACAGCTCAAGGACGGGCAGTTGGAGCTGTGGGCGCCGACGCAGGTGCCCGAGATGGCGCGGGCGATTGCAGCGCAAGTGGCCAATCTGCCCTTGGAGCGTGTCGTGCTGCACGTCACTCTGCTGGGCGGCGGATTCGGGCGGCGGCTGGAGGTGGACTATGTAGCCCAAGCCGTGCGCGTGGCGATGGAATGCGGCGGTCGCCCCGTACAGGTGGCGTGGTCGCGTGAAGAGGACATGACGCACGATTTCTACCGGCCCATGCATGTCGCCATGTTGCGCGCGAGCCTGGACAGCCAGGGCAAGGTAACCAGCTTGCGGATCAAGTCTGCCGGAGACGCCATTTCACCGCGCTGGATGGCGCGCGGCATTCCAGCGCTGGCGGGGCCGGTCGACATGCCGGACAAGACGACGGCCGAGGGTTTGTTCGACTTGCCTTATGCCTTTGCGCATCAGCGCATGGAACATGTCGCCACCCGCATGGGTGTACCGGTGGGCTTCTGGCGCTCCGTGGGGCATTCGCACAATGCGTTTTTCTCAGAGGGCTTCATGGACGAACTGGCGTTTGAAGCCAGGCAGGATCCGCTGGAATTCCGGCGGGCCTTGCTGTCGACCGCGCCGCGCTACCTCGCAGTGCTGGATCTGGCCGCACAAAAAGCGAATTGGGGCCGCCCCTTGGCGGCAGGCCGGGCGCGTGGCGTGGCGCTGCATGAGTCGTTCGGCTCCATCGTGGCGCAGGTGGCCGAGGTCTCGCTTGTGGAACGGGTACCGAGGGTGCACCGGGTGGTCTGCGCGATTGATTGTGGGACGGTGATCAATCCCAACATCGTTGCCCAGCAAATGGAGAGCTCGGTGGTCTTTGCCTTGACGGCAGCCTTGTATGGCAAGGTCGATATCCATTTGGGTGCAGTGCAGCAAAGCAACTTCAACGACTACCGCATGCTGCGCCTTGCCGACACGCCCAAGGTCGAGACTTGGATCGTGCCCAGCGAGCGCTCTCCGGGGGGTGTGGGCGAGCCGGGCGTGCCACCGCTGGCGCCTGCGGTGTGCAACGCGCTGTTCAAACTAACCGGCCAGCGGGCTCGATCATTGCCGTTGAGTGCTTGACGCTTTGCTTCTGCTGCGCCTTGGATTTGCGTGCGCAGAAAAGTTTGCGGAGGCGTTTTAAACCGTGCTATAGTCGAGGGCTTCGCTGCTGAGAAATACAAGTTTTCTCGGGGCGCCAAGAGCTCACTTAAGGTAGCGCTTGGTAGTGGCGAAGACTGATCTGCAGAACGTTTTTGTGAATCAGTAAAAACCCCAAAAAAATTGACACGGATTAAAAAAATGTGTCATAATTCAAGGCTCCGCTGATCACAGCGAAGCAAGAGAAGATGAGGCGAGATGAGCTGCAAAGCGAGTTGAGTTTTGTTGGATGGATCGTTAAAAATCTACAGCCGATAAGCGTGGGCGTTTGAAGGTGATTGCCAAGTTCTTCGGAACTAGGTCATAGACCTAAAAACGCTCATGAGAATAGAAGTGAAGTTCACTTCAATTCCGTTTTTATGAGTTGCTTGAGAAATCGAGCGAAAAAATTCAAGATCGAACTATAGAGTTTGATCCTGGCTCAGATTGAACGCTGGCGGCATGCCTTACACATGCAAGTCGAACGGCAGCACGGGAGCAATCCTGGTGGCGAGTGGCGAACGGGTGAGTAATACATCGGAACGTGCCCAGTCGTGGGGGATAACGTAGCGAAAGCTACGCTAATACCGCATACGATCTATGGATGAAAGCGGGGGATCGCAAGACCTCGCGCGATTGGAGCGGCCGATGGCAGATTAGGTAGTTGGTGGGGTAAAGGCCTACCAAGCCGACGATCTGTAGCTGGTCTGAGAGGACGACCAGCCACACTGGGACTGAGACACGGCCCAGACTCCTACGGGAGGCAGCAGTGGGGAATTTTGGACAATGGGCGCAAGCCTGATCCAGCCATTCCGCGTGCAGGATGAAGGCCCTCGGGTTGTAAACTGCTTTTGTACGGAACGAAAAGCCTTCTTCTAATACAGGGGGGTCATGACGGTACCGTAAGAATAAGCACCGGCTAACTACGTGCCAGCAGCCGCGGTAATACGTAGGGTGCAAGCGTTAATCGGAATTACTGGGCGTAAAGCGTGCGCAGGCGGTTATGTAAGACAGTTGTGAAATCCCC
>DATILI010000106.1:0-5262 GCA_035476635.1 Burkholderiaceae bacterium
CTGCTTGAGTGTTTCGGTCGTGGTGCCGCTCGGCACGGGCACGCCGAGCTTGCGAAAGCTCACGGCCTTGCCGAAGTGGGCATCGGCAATCAGTAGCGTGCGCGCTTGCGCCAGGTAAGCCGCACCGCTGGCATGCAAGCCAACGCGCGTGCCGGCCAATTCGATTTCAAGCATGGTCAAGCACCAACCCTGCCCATCGCCCGGTCTCAGGTACCTGGCGCTATACGCTCTACAGCATCTGCTGCAGGCTGGCTTCCAGGTGCTCGGAGGGGATGCGCTTGAAGCCCGAGCGCGCAAAGCGCTGCAGCCGGCCAACCACGAAGGCGGTAAGCACCGAAGCCCGTACCTGGGCGTCCATGCTGGGCGTGGCGGAACCGGCGGCTTCGGCGGCATCGCGCAGGCTTTGCTTCAACGTGGATTCGATCTTGTCGAAGAACTGGTTCATGCGCTGCTGCAGGCGCTCGTTCTCGAACACCAGGGCATCGCCGACCATCACGCGTGTCATGCCGGGATTCTTCTCGGCGAACTGGACCAGCATGGTGACCACGCGCACCACCTGGGCCGTTCCCGGCGCTTCGCGCTCGGTGATTTGATTGACCAGCGTGAACACGCTTTGCTCAATGAACTCGATCAGGCCTTCGAACATCTGGGCCTTGCTCGCGAAGTGCCGGTACAGCGCCGCCTCGCTCACCTCGAGCCGGGCCGCCAGCGCCGCTGTCGTAACGCGCTCTGCACCCGGTTGCTCCAGCATCGTGGCCAGGGTTTGCAGGATTTGTACGCGCCGTTCGCCCGGCTTGGGGCGCTTGCGGACCGGGACCGCGGGCACTTCACTGGATTCAGGAGTCGGGGCTGTGGTCTCGAGGTCGGGCATGGTGTAACTGGACGTGTTCGCTTCATTCTCGCACAGCAAGCACGGGCTCCAAGGGGCCGTGATCAGCCTGCAAGCACCAGCGTCACGCGCAGGCCGCGCCCCTGCGCACCCGGCTCCAGTTGCAGTTGGGCATGGTGCAGCCTGGCAATTTCGTCGGCAATGGCCAGGCCCAGGCCGTTGCCCTCGCCGCTGGTGCCGGGCACGCGGTAAAAGCGCTCCAATACACGCGGGCGCTCGAGCGGCGCCACGCCGGGCCCATCGTCTTCGACTTCCAGGAACGGTGCCTCGCCGCGCATGCCGCAGCGGATGGTGACGGTTCCGCCGGGCGGCGTGTACTTGACGGCGTTGTCCACGAGGTTGCCCAGCAGTTCGCGCAGCAGCCAGTGGTGACCCATCGCCTGTACGGGCGCGACGTCCTGCCCCAGGTCGATGTGCTTGGCAGTGGCCGCGTCCAGGTGCAGCTCGAGCATCGCCTCGCACAGGTCCTTGAGATCCACGTGTTGAATGGGCTGGCCTTCCATGCTGCGCGCATCGGCACGCGAGAGGGCCAGCAGTTGGTTGGCAAGCTGCGAAGTGCGGCGCGTGGCGCTGCGCAGTTTGTTGATCTGTTCGGCTTTCAGGACCAGGCTGTCTTCGCCCGGCGGCGCCGCAGCGCCGGCCGAGCCAGGCCCGCGCCGGATGTTCGCGGCCTGGGCCCAAGCCTCCACCTGGGCCTGCAGTCCGGCCAGCGGCGTGCGCAACTGGTGCGCAGCGTCGGCGACGAAACGGCGCTGGCTTTCGGCCTGGGCATTGACCAGGCCGAACAGGCGGTTCAGCGAATGGACCAACGGGCGCACCTCCTCGGGCGAGGCCTGTTCGTCGATCGCGCTCAAGTCGCGCGGCGAGCGGCGCTCCAGCACGTCCTTGAGCTCGAACAGCGGCCGCAGTGCGCGGCGCACCGCCCAGTTCACGGCAAACGCCGCAGCGACAATCAAGATGAGATTGGGCAGCACCACCTTCAGCAGCACGGCGCGCACCCATTGCTGGCGCGGGTCGGAGCCATCGGCGACCAGCATGACCAGTTCGCCGGCGGCGGTTTGCACGCGCTGGGTGGCGATGCGGTAGGTCACGCCGCCGGTATCTTCGCTGTTAAAAGCGGGCTCCCGGCTGGCGGCGCGCGGGGTCGCCAGCCAAGGCTCGCCATGCAGGCGCTGCCCGCCAAGATCAGTGATTGCGTAGGCCGCAAAGCCCGCGCGCTCCGAGAGAAATTCCGCAAACGGCGGCGCCAGCAGCAAGAGCGGCGGGTCGCCCGCCTCGCGGCCAGGCGCCACCACCGAATTGGCCAGCATGCGCGCCATCAGCTCGAGTTGCCGGTCCTGCTGGATGGCGGCGCTGTCGGCCTGGCGATAGTCGAACCAGGCGCTGAGCAGCGCCAGCAGGCAAAGCGGAACCAGCAGCAGCACCAGGAGACGGCGCCGCAGACCCGACGTCATGGCCGGGGAGGTCATGGCGGAGCCCGCCTCTTTGCCGTCATGCCGCTCAGGAGGTTTCGACCAATTCCAGCCGGTAGCCGAAGCCGCGGATGCAGCGCAAGCCCACGCCATGCGGTTCGAGCTTGCCGCGCAGGCGCGAGATATACACCTCGACGGCGTTGGGCGTGATCTCCCTGTCCCAACCGGTCAGCGCCTGCAGCAGCTTGTCCTTGCTGGCAGGCTTGGGCGCATGCACCAGCAGGTATTCGAGCACGGTCCATTCGCGCGGACCCAACTCGAGCGGCAGGCCGCTGCCCTGGTCGTTCCCGTCCGCAGGGGCCGGGTCGCGGATCTTGGCGCAGCGGTTGGCCATGTCCAGCTCCAGGGGGCCGAAACTCAGCACAGCCGAAGTCGCCGCCTGCGAGCGGCGCAGCAGCGCGCGCAAGCGTGCCAACAGTTCGGGCAGCTCGAACGGCTTGATCATGTAGTCGTCGGCGCCGGTGTCCAGGCCCTGGACCCGGTCTTGCAGCGCGTCGCGTGCGGTGAGGATGAGCACCGGCATGGCATGGCCTTCCCGGCGCAGCTGGCGTGTGAGCTCCAGGCCGTCCATCCTTGGCAGGCCGATGTCGATGACGGCGGCGTCAAAGGCCTCGGTTTTCAGGACCTGGTGGGCGCGCTCGCCGGTACCGACCCAGTCCACCGCATAGCCGGCATCGCTCAAACCGAGCTTGATGCCGCTGGCCACCATCACATCGTCTTCCACGAGCAGCAGGCGCATGGTGTTCCCCTTGTCGGCTTGTCTTCAGGGCACAGGGTAAGGCCTGGGCGCTGTCGGAATGCTGACGGCGCGCCAGCCTTGGCGCCGCTCAGTGCGAGCGGATCATGGTGCCGTAGGCCTGCTCGGTCAGGATCTCCAGCAACATGGCATGCGGCACCCGGCCGTCGATGATGTGGACCGAATTCACGCCACTCTTGGCAGCGTCCAGCGCCCCGGCAATCTTGGGCAGCATGCCGCCGGAGATCGTGCCGTCGGCGAACAGGTCGTCGATTTCGCGTGCGGTCAGGTCGATCAGCAGCTTGCCGGTCTTGTCGAGCACGCCGGGCGTGTTGGTCAGAAGCACCAGCTTTTCGGCCTTGAGCACGGTCGCCAGCTTGCCGGCAACGACGTCAGCATTGATGTTGTAGCTTTCGTTCTGCTCACCGAAGCCGATCGGGCTGATCACCGGAATGAACTGGTCATCCTGCAGCGCCTTGACGACGCTGGGATCGATCGAGACGATATCCCCGACCTGGCCGACGTCGTGCTCCTTGGTGGGGTCGTTGTTGTCGACCATCTTGAGCTTTTGCGCCCGGATCAGCCCGCCGTCGCGCCCGGTCAGGCCCACGGCCTTGCCGCCGGCCTGGTTGATCAGGCCGACGATGTCCTGTTGCACCTCGCCGGCCAGGACCCACTCCACGACCTCCATGGTCTCGGCGTCTGTCACGCGCATGCCCTGAATGAACTCGCCCTTCTTGCCCAGGCGGTTCAGCGCGGTTTCGATCTGCGGCCCGCCACCGTGCACCACCACCGGGTTCATGCCCACGAGTTTGAGCAGGACCACGTCTTCGGCGAAATCGGCCTGCAGCGCCGGGTCGGTCATGGCGTTGCCGCCGTACTTGATGACCAGGGTCTTGCCATGGAACTTGCGGATGTACGGCAGCGCCTGGGCCAGGATTTCGGCCTTGTCGCGCGGGGAGACGTGGGAGAGATCGGGATCGTTGACGGTGGTCATGGGGCGCCTGCGGCAGGGAACGTGGGCGAATTGTAGAAGACCGCCGGGTACTTTTGCCTTCAACGTCGCAGCCAGCGCGGCACTTTGAAGCGGATGATGGTCATGTACGCGGCCACATAGCTCAGCACGAACAGGCCGCAAAAGGCCATTAGCACCGGCGTGTTGCGCCAGAACAGCAGGGCCGGCACCACAGTCAGCATGGTGAACGCCCACAGGTAGGGAGAGGTGCGGTTGTTGCGCATCAGGATGCGGCGCGATTCATCGTCATGGAACACGCCGTGCACGATGCGCCGGTAGATCAACTGATGGAAATGCAGGGCATCCGCCACACTGGGCGAGGTGCCGCGCATCAGCTTGCGGTAAATGGAAAACAGGGTCTCCCAGACCGGGTAGATCAGGAGCAGCAGGGGGAACCACGGGGATACCTGCTCATGGCGCTGCACCAGCATCAAGCTGGCCACCGCGATGGCGACCCCCCACAGATACGCCCCGCCGTCGCCCGCGAACAGCATTCCGCGGGGATAGTTCCAGGCCAAAAACCCTGCCGTTGCGCCGGCCATGCACAGCAAAATGCCAGCGAGCTGGCGGTCGCCTACCTGCAGCGCAACATAGGTCAGCGCCAGGCAGGCCACCAGGGCGACCATGCCGGCCAGCCCGTTGTATCCGTCGATGATGTTGAACGCGTGCGGCAAGCCAGTGATGGCCAGAAACGCCAGCGCCAGGCCGGCCCACGGCACCGTCGCCAGCATGCTGTCGAGATGGGGCAGGCCCAGGCGCTCCACGGTCAGATCCATGAGGGACACGGCCAGCGCGGCGGACAAACCGGTGAGCAGCAGCCGGTAGCGCACGGGCAGGCGCTGCGTCAGGTCCTCGGCCACCCCGCCAATCAACGCCGGAAGGATGGCGGCAGCCCACGCCCACACGACCGGGGCGCTGATATTCAGGTAGCCGGTATTGTCATAGCGGTAGGCAACCACCGCGGCGCACCAGCCGGACAGGACGCCGATGAAGATCGCAATGCCGCCCAGCCGGGGCACGTCGCCGATGTGAAACCGTTGAGGCTTGGCATAGCCATAGCGCCCCGCGTGGCCGCGGACTCGGCGAACAACCAGCATCGCGGCCAGCAGCGTTACAAAAACACTCAGGAAACAAAGAAGAACCATGCGCG
>DATILI010000107.1:0-6207 GCA_035476635.1 Burkholderiaceae bacterium
TCAGTTACCCGCCTTGAAACTCGCAATCGCCTTGGCCAGATCCTCATATTCCTCGCAGGTCTTGTTGCCGCAGATCGCTTCGAGCTGAGCTAGGTGCTTCTCGGCTTCGGCGGGCTTCTTTTCCATCAGGTAGGCCTCGCCGATGTACTCGTGCGCGCCCTTGTGCCTGGGGTCGAGCTTGAGGGCTGTGTTGTAGTGGTCGAAGGCCTTGGCCAGGTCAGGTGTGGCGCGCTTGCGGTAGCTGTAGCCCAGCAGGTTGTGCACATCGGCGTTACGCGGTTCCTCGCGAACGGCCTGGTTCAGCTCGGACATGGCGCGGCTCCAGTCCTTGGCGGCGATGGCCTTGCGGGCCGTGGCCAGGCGCTCGTTCAACGTGGGCCCGGAGGACGTATCGGCGGCCCAGGCCGAGGTAGCCAATGCACAGGCCAGCAATGCGCCGGCAGCGAAACGATGGGACAACAGCGGTGACTTCATGCAGAACTCCAGGGGTTGGTGATGAGGTGCATCATGGACCATCAGCCTGACTGAAAAGTTTCAAACCGCCATCGGTCCGGCTGCCAACTTTCTCACAGCGGCAGCCGGATTCCGACCCAGGGCCAAGGTAGATCAAGTGACAGGCGTGAGCTTGGCAACCGACAGCGCCAGCCACTTGATGCCGTGGCGCGTGAACTTCACCTGCGCGCGCGCGTCGTCGCCGCTGCCTTCCAGGGTCAGTACCGTGCCTTCGCCGAACTTGGTGTGGAACACCTGCATGCCCGAACGCAGCCCGTGCGCGGGCGCGGCTTTTTGCGGCGGCACGGGAGGGCTGGCGAAATTCGCGTAATCCTTGGCACCGAAACCGCCGGATGTACCCGGATACCGCGACCCACCGCCCGAAGACTGCGACGAGAAGCCACCGAAGCCCTGGTTCCTGGGCGCCAGCCACTTGAGCGCGGCCGGGGGCAGCTCTTCGAAGAACCGGCTCTTGACGTTGTAGCGGGTCTGGCCGTGCAGCAGCCGGGTCTGCGAATAGCTCATGTACAGGCGCTTGCGCGCGCGCGTGATGGCGACATACATCAGGCGGCGCTCTTCTTCGAGGCCCTCGTAGTCGTTCATCGAGTTCTCGTGCGGAAACAGGCCCTCTTCCATGCCCGTGATGAACACGCAGTCGAACTCCAGCCCCTTGGCCGAATGCACCGTCATCAGCTGCACCGCATCCTGGCCGGCTTTCGCCTGGTTGTCGCCGGACTCGAGCGCGGCGTGCGTGAGAAAGGCGGCCAATGGGCTCAGGGTTTCGCCGGTCTCCGCGTCGGGCGGCACATAGTCGGGCGCAGGTTCGTTCAACAGCGGCGCATTCGGATCCAGCCCCTGGCTTACTGGCGACTGGCGCAGCTCGTCCACCGGCAAGGCAACGGCATCGCGGCCAAAGCCCTCTTGCGTGACGAAGCTCTCGGCGGCATTGACCAGTTCTTCCAGATTCTCGATGCGGTCGGCGCCCTCGCGCTCGGCCTTGAAATGCTCGATCAGGCCGCTGTGGTCCAGCACGAGGTCGATGATCTCGCGCAGGGTCTGGCCTTGTGTCTGTTCGCGCAGCACATCGATCTTCGCAACAAAAGCGCCGAAGTTGGTGCCGGCCTTGCCGCTGACCGAGCTCACCGCATCGTGCAGCGAGCAACCCGCCGCGCGCGCAGCGTCCTGCAGCAGCTCGATGCTCCTGGCGCCGATGCCGCGCGGGGGAAAGTTCACCACGCGCAGGAAGCTGGTGTCGTCGTGCTTGTTTTCCAGCAGGCGCAGATAGGCCAGCGCATGCTTGATTTCGGCACGCTCGAAAAAACGCAGGCCGCCATAGACGCGGTAGGGCACGGCGGCGTTGAACAACGCCGTTTCGATCACGCGGCTTTGCGCATTGCTGCGGTACAGCACCGCGATCTCCTTGCGCTCGAAATCGTCGCGCACCAGCTGGCGCATTTCTTCGACCATCCATTGCGCCTCGGCCAGGTCGCTGGTGGACTCGAAGATGCGCACCGGCTCGCCCGGGCCCTGGTCCGTGCGCAGGTTCTTGCCCAGGCGCTTGCGGTTGTGGCTGATCAGTTCATTGGCCGAGTCGAGGATGTTGCTGTAGCTGCGGTAGTTCTGCTCAAGCTTGATCTGGTGCTGCACTTCGTACTCGCGCACGAAGTCGGCCATGTTGCCTACACGCGCACCGCGAAAGGCGTAGATGCTCTGGTCGTCGTCGCCCACGGCGAAGACGCTGTTGTGCGTGTCCGCGGGCTCCGACGGCATCGGCGCGAACATCTTGATCCAGGCGTACTGCAGCTTGTTGGTGTCCTGGAACTCGTCGATCAGGATGTGGCGAAAGCGCCTGCGGTAGTGCTCGCGCACCGGGTCGTTGTCGCGCAGCAGCTCGTAGCTGCGCAGCATGAGCTCGCCGAAATCGACCACGCCCTCGCGCTGGCATTGCTCTTCGTAGAGCTGGTAGATCTCGACCTTCTTGCGCGTTTCCTCGTCTCGCGCCTCGACCATGTTGGGCCTCAAGCCATCTTCCTTGCAGCCGGAGATGAACCACTGCGTCTGCTTGGCCGGAAAGCGCTCGTCGTCGACATTGAACTGCTTCATGCAGCGCTTGAGGGCGGAGAGCTGGTCTTGCGTGTCCAGGATCTGAAAACTCTGCGGCAGATTGGCAAGCTTGTAGTGCGCGCGCAAGAAGCGGTTGCACAGGCCGTGGAAGGTGCCGATCCACATGCCGCGCACCTGCACCGGCAGCATGGCCGACAGGCGCGTCATCATTTCCTTGGCTGCCTTGTTGGTGAAGGTCACCGCCATCAAGCCGCCGGCCGACACCTCGCCGGTTTGCAGCAGCCAGGCGATGCGCGTGGTCAGCACGCGGGTCTTGCCCGAGCCGGCGCCTGCCAGGATCAGCGCGTGTTCATTGGGCAGGACCACGGCAGCGCGCTGCTCGGGGTTCATGTTTTGCAGGAGTGGCGACTGCGCAGCGGCAGCGGAGAACAGATCTGGGGACATGCCCCATTGTAGAAAGCCAGCTGTGGCGCTACCGTGGCGCTAGTCCAGATTGATCTTGATGCGCTGCCCCAGCTCGCGAAACCGGGCAATGTCGGTCTTCATGACCGTGCGCAGGGTGTCCGGGCCCCACGCCACGGCTTCAAGCGACAAGCTGGCCCATTTTTCCTTCACCTCCGGCAGGGCCACGATCTCGCTGATCTCGCGCGTCAGCCGTTGCAGCACGGCAGGGGGCGTGGCGGCCGGCGCGGCCACCGCGTAGAAGCCCTCGAAGGCGGCTTGCGGCAGGCGCAGCTCGTCCATCGCCGGCGCTTCGGGCAGGAAGGCGGTACGCTTGGCACCGGCCACCGCCAGCACGCGCAGCTTGCCGGACTTGAGATGGGGACTGGCGGCGGAGAGCGTCTCCCATGCCAGGTCGACGTCGCCGCGCATCACGCCGATCAAGGCCTCCGCGCTGCCCTTGTAGGGCACGGGCTCCAGCTCCAGGCCGGCGGCGTTGGCAAGCAGCTCGCCGGCCAGATGCCCGGCCGTGCCCGGCCCGTAGGTGGAGTAGGTCAGAGCCTTGGGGTGGGCTTTGGCCTGCGCGATCACATCGGACAGCCGCTGATACGGCTTTGAAGCCGAGGTCACCACCACCAGGGGGGCGTTGGCCACCAGGGCAATCGGGGCCAGATCCTTGAGCACGTCGAAAGGCAGCTTGCTGCGCAAGCCCGGCACCACGGTAAAGCTGCTGCTGCCCGAGACCAGCAGCGTGTAGCCGTCGGGGCTGGCCTTGGCGACCGCATCCACGCCGATCACCGTGGCGGCGCCTGGCTTGTTTTCGATGATGACGGCCTGCCCCAGGCGCGTTGCCAGGCGCTCGCCGATCAAGCGCGCCACGGTGTCGGTTGCGCCGCCCGGCGGGAACGGCACCACGAGCTTGACGGGCCGGCTGGGCCAGCTCTGGGCCGCGGCCCACGGGCTTGCCAAGGTGCCGGCCGCTGCGGCCAGGGCCATAGCGAGCGCTGTGCGCCGTGAAGTGGATAGCGATGTCATGCTGATTGCTTTCTTGAAGTGAGAGGCGCGCCACGCTGCCAGGCCAGGCCCGGCTCGCCGAGGTCCCAGTACAGGCCGGCCATGATTTGCAGGCCCTCGCGCGCAACGGAGGCCAGCAAATGCTCGTTTGGCGCATGCTGAGCGCAAGCGGGATAGGAGTGCGGGACCCACAACGTGGGCAAACCCAGCACCTCGGCAAAAACGTCGTTGGGCAGTGAGCCGGCGAGATTGGGGAGCAAGGTCACCGGCTTGCCGCTGCTGCGCGCCATGGAGCTTTTGGCCCAGTCGACCCAGGGGTTGCTCAGGTCCAGCCGCGTCGCCGGAGAAAAGGCCGTGACTTCGACTTCGACGTTGTAAAAACCGTGCTCGTCCAGATGGGCGCGCACCTTGTCGCGCAAGTCCCGCCACGGCGTGCCGGGCACAAAGCGCAGCTGGCAATGCGCCACAGCCATCGGCGGGATGGCATTGATCGGCCGCTCGGCCGAGCCCGCGCCCAGCGCCAGCACCTCCAGCGTATTCCAGCCCACGAGGCGTTCGGCCGCGCTGAGCCCGGGCTCGCCCCAGGCGGGATTGGTGTGCGGATCGTCCGCGCCGCCGCCCACTTGCACTTCGCGCAGGGCCTGGCGGATGTTGTCGGCCAGCTCCGGCGGGCGCAGGCCCTCGACCTGGATGCGGCCGCGTGCATCGACCAGGGAGGCGACGGCATGTGAAATCACGATGCCGGGGTTGGTCAGGACCCCACCCCAGTTGCCCGAATGGTAGGCGCGCTCGCGGCTTTTCAGGCGCAGCGTGAAGTTGACGAGTCCGCGCGATCCGAGAAACAAGGTGGGCTGCTCCGCGTGCACGCGCGGTCCGTCGCATGCGATCAGCAGGTCGGCCTTGAGCCGCTCGCGTTCACGCTCGCAGAGCTCACGCAAGCCCGGGCTGCCCGCCTCCTCGCCCATTTCCAGCAGCACGGTGACGTTGTAGCCCAGGCGGCCGCCGCGCGCTTTCAAGGTGTGCGCCAGCGCGGCGAAGTTGATGCTGTGCTGGCCCTTGTTGTCGGCGGTGCCACGGCCGTACCAGCGGTCGCCCTCCTCGGTCAGCTGCCACGGCGCAAGACCTGTGCGCCACTGTGCTTCCTGGCCGTTGACCACATCGCCGTGGCCATAGGTCAACACAGTGGGCAGGTCCTTGTCCTCGATGCGGCGCGCCACCAGCAGCGGCCCGCCTGCGGGCACGGGGTTGACCAAGATCTCGCAGGAGAAACCCAGCGACGCGAGCGATGGCACGATTTCCTCGCGCAGATAGCCCTCCAGGGCCGGGCCGGGCGGCCCGCTGTCGCTGGTCGTCGGCCAGGCGACGCGCCGCGCCAGATCGCGCTTGAAATCCCCGGCATCAAACCAGCGGCTGACAGAGTGGAGCAATTGGTCGCGTGGCATGTCTTGGCGTTCCTTTGGAGCTTTGCCAAAAGTTTAATGACATGCCCTACCATTCACAATTTGAGAATAGGCAATCGACCCTTGCGTTCCAGGCAACGCGAAAGCATCCCATGTCCCTGTCCCTGTTGGGCACCGCCGCCCGCTACTTCATGGAAGTTGCCCGCACCGGCTCGGTGAGCCAGGCCGCGGAGCATCTGCACGTGGCCGCCTCGGCCGTGAGCCGCCAGGTCACCAAGCTGGAAGACAGCCTGGGCTGCGCCCTGTTCGAGCGGCAGGCGCGCGGCATGGTGCTCAGCGCCGCGGGCGAGCGGCTGGCCGCCCACATGCGCACAGCACTGCTGGACGCCGAGCGCGCGGTCGATGAAGTCAAGGGGCTGGGCGGGCAACGCGCCAGCCGCATTCGCATCGCCTGCACGGAAGGGCCGGCAAGCGGCTTCATGGCGCAAGTGATGTCGACTTTCCGCGCCGCCCATCCCCCGTGCAGCATAGAGCTGCAGGTGGGCGCACCCGACGCGGTAAGCCGGCATCTCCTGCGCGGCGAGGTGGACCTGGGGCTGAAGTTTTCCGTTGCGCCGGAAAAGGGCTTGAAGGTCGAACACCAGCAGAGCGCGCCCATCATGGTGTTGATGGCGCCCGGCCATGCGCTGGCGCGCCGGCGCATGGTCACGGCAACGGAACTTGTTCGCCACCCGCTCGCCGTGCCGGAAGCGGGGACGACCGTGCGGCAGATGCTGGATCTGTGCTGCAGCCTCAA
>DATILI010000108.1:0-19065 GCA_035476635.1 Burkholderiaceae bacterium
TACCGGCGCCAAGACCAAACTGATCGGCGTGGTCTCGGCCCATGCGACGGCCTACCTCGACTCGTTCCGTGCGCGCAAGCTGCTGGAAGCACCGGTGACCACGCAGCTGGCCGACGGCATGGCCTGCCGCGTGCCCGATGCCGAATCGCTGGAGGTCGTGCTGCGCGAAGCTGACGACGTGGTGGCCGTGACCGACACCGAAGTGGCCGAGGCCATGCGCATCCTGTTTGCCGACACCCACAACGTCGCCGAAGGCGCCGGCGCCGCCTCGCTGGCTGCCGCCATCCAGCAGCGCGCACGCTGGCAGGGCAAGAGCGTGGGCACCACGCTGAGCGGCGGCAACGTGGACAGCGCTGTGATGGCTGGCGTGCTGGCCGGGGCCTGACGATCGATCAGTTCGGACGCGCTTTCTGGCGTGGGCGCGGGATCAGGCCGGTGGGGCACTCTGCTCCGTTCGTGTCCCCCGGCCTGCGGCCTCCTCCTTTTACCTCACTGCGCAGAGCGCCCCACCGGCCTGATCTTCGAGCGCCGTGGTTGTTCGAGGCCATCGCATACCGACGCTGACGAAGTCACGGGCGTTCTTGGTCCGTGCGGCGGTAGCGACAACCGCTCGCAAGCGGGCCCCAACCTGCAACCTGCGCAAGCTGGGTGAATGGCAAAATGCGGCCAGCTGCAGCTAAACATTGATGACCACTTCAATACGCACGGTGAGCCCGATGTTCCAGAGAATCAACTACGGGCAACTCAACTCCCGCCAGAAGGAGAACTTCAATTTCCAGAAGGTGGCGGCCCATCTCGCAGATTACGGCTTCAACTGCCTGCGCCTGAGCGACGATTGGCAAGGAGCCGACTTCATCGCCTGCCACATCGACGGCAATACCTTCTTGAAGGTGCAACTCAAGGGCAGGCTCAACATCGACATGAAATATAGTGGCAAGGATATCTACATCGCCTTCTGCGACGAGGGAACTTGGTATCTCTACCCGCACGATGAAGTGACGGGTCTTCTGCTCTCCGAAGGGCTGATGGCTGGCTCTAAGTCATGGGACGAAGGTGGAGGCTATAGCTGGCCCTACCTTTCCGTGCAAATCAAAGCCCTCATGCAGAAGTACGCGATATAGGGGTTGTGAACCGATCAAACAGGTTGAAAGGGGGCGATCCACACACAGCCGAAAAGTCCGCTTTGCGCCCATGGCCTCCTGTGACCGACTGCTTAGGGGCTGCGGTGTAACGCGCTCCAATGCCGTACAGACCAAGGACACCGAATAGCCGCGTCCCCCGGCTTCGTCAGCGTCGGTATTCAATGGCTCGCACAGCCATGGCGGTCGAAGATCAGGCCGATGGGGCGCTCTGCGCAGCGAAATATTAGGAGGAGGCCGCAGGCCGGGGGACATTCGCGGAGCAGAGTGCCCCATCGCTCTGATCCCGCGCCCACGCCAGAAAGCCTTGCCGAACGACTGCCGCTGTGGATTGCCCCGGATCAGGTCCGGGGCAGGCTCCTCAAGTCCGCAATGACAAAAGAGGGGTCCGCAATGACAAGCAGGGTTAGCCGTAGCCCCGCAGCTGCTCCAGGTCCAGCACCGTCAGGCCGCCGTACTCGACGCGCAACACCCCGTCTTGCGCCAGCGCCTTGAGCGACTGGTTGGCAACCGGGCGCGAGACGCCGGCCAGCAGGCCGACCTCTTCCTGCGAGATCACCAGGTGGGCGCCGGCATCGGGGTAGAGCACCGGATTGAACAGGGACGCCAGGGCCCGCGCCACACGCGCCTCGGGCTCGCGCAGGCGGTCGTTCTCCAGCAAGCCCATGAACTGGCCCAGGCGCTCGTTGAGCTGGCCGACCAGGAAGCGATTGAAGGCAGCGCTGTGCTCGAACAGCCAGAGAAAGCTGGCGCGGTCCAGCAGTGCCAGCGTGGTGTCGCGCAGGGCCACCACCTCGTAGCGGCGCACCTCGTCCTTGAGCACGCTGCCTTCGCCGAACCAGCCGCCGGCATGCACGCCGGTGTAGGTGATCTCCTTGCCTTCGGGTGAATGGCGGCACAGCTTGACCAGGCCGTCGACCACGCCGGCCCAGGCGTCGAAGCGCTCGCCTTCGACAAACATGCAGCTGCCGCGCGCATAGCTGCGTTCATGCGTGCCGGAGCGCGCGCGCTCGAAGGCTGCGCCGTCCAGCTGGCGCGACCAGACGGCGATGCGGCGCAGGCGCTCGGGTTCGATCATGCCCACGATGATGCCAGCATCGCCGGCCCTGGATGATCAGCGGTGCACGCCCACGGGCAAGGTCGCGATGCGCTGCCATTCCCCTTCGTACAACCAGCCCGGCCCCTGCTCCAGCGCACGCCGCGCCATGGCGCTGGCGTCTTCGCCCCAGAACAAATCGCCGCCCGCAGCCAGCGTCGGCACGCCGAACACGCCGCGGGCGATGGCGTCGTCGGTGTTCGCGCGCAGCGCGGCCTTGACCTCGTCACGCGCGATCAGCGCCTCGGCGTCCGGGCAGTTGAGCCGGTGGCGCGTGAGCTCGTGCCAATCCGCCGGATCGGCCGCATCGCGCCCGTCACGCCAGACAAAGCGCAGGATTTCGCGCACCACCTCAAAGCGTGCGTCCAGTGCCTGCGCCAGGCGCAGCAGCGGGATCGGATTGAACGGGTGCGCCGGTGGCATGCGAAAAGCCAGGCCCAGCTGCTCGGCGCGCCACTGCGCGTTGCGATAGGTCTGCAGGCGCTTGGCCGGAATCTCGGCCGGGCCGCGCGTCTGCCAGTGCGTCAGCAACGCGCCCAGCACCACGGGGCGCAAGCGCAGCCGCTGCACCGGCAGCCATTGCGGCAACTGCTCCAGCTGCAGGTAGGCAAACGGCGAGATCACATCGAAGAACCATTCGATATCACGGGGCAAGGCGGAGTCCATCAGGCGGCTCCCACATCCATCTCCCGCAACGCGGGCGACACCTCGAATGCTGCCTCGGTGCAGTTGCGCAGCGCTGTGACGCCGATGTCGGCGCGGAGTTCGCGCAGCAGCAAGCCGCCACCACCGGGGCGCACGTCGAATACCGCGAGATCGGTCACGATCACCTTGACGCAGGCACGGCCGGTCAGCGGCAGCGTGCAGCGCTCGCGCAGCTTGGGCTCGCCACGCTTGTCCACGTGCTGCAAGGCGGCGATGACCTTGGGCGTGCCGTGGCACAAATCCATGGCCCCGCCGATGCCCGGCCACCAGCGCCCCTGGCGCTGCGCCGCCCAGTTGGCGATGTTGCCCTGCGCATCGGCCTGCAGGGCGCCAAGAATGGTGACATCGATATAGCCGCGGCGCATCGCGCCCAGCGAGGTCGCCAGGTCCATCAGCGCTGCACCAGGGAGCAAGGTGATCGGCTCGCAACCGGCGTTGGTGACATCGCTGTCGGCCTCGAAATAAGCCGGCCGCCCGCCAAAGCCGAAGGCGCCGTTCTCCGTATGAAAAATCACGCCGGCATCGGCTGCCAGGTAGTTGGCCACCAGGGTCGGCGTACCCAGGCCAAGGTTCACCACCTCGCCCGCGCGCAGTTCGCGTGCGCAGCGGCGGGCAATGATGTCTTTGGGGTTTGGTGTTTGCGTCATTCCATTTGCTCCAAGGCGCTTCGTGTGAGCAGCGGATCTATCCACGCTCCCTGTTTTCTATGTGTGCGAGCGTCTTTGGGCGGCAAAGGCGCGGTTGTTGGTGTTCTTCGCAAATACTGACACCGCCTGTCGCGAAGCGCGGAGCCTACAAACGAGCAGTCGGCGCCCACACAAGATCGCCGCCCGGATAGTTCAGCCAGCATGTGCCAACCTGCCTAGCTTGAGCCAATGGCGGCGGTAGGCGTCGTGCTGCGCTTCCAGTGAGTCACCCTGCACCACGGCATTGACGAACACGCCCGGGCAACCGACAGCTTGCGGCGCAATCGCGCCCACCTCGACGATCTCGTTGACCTCGGCGATGGTGTAGCGGCCGGCCATGGCGATGTCGCGCTGGTTCTGCGCCGAGGTGCCGCGAAACTCCACGTTGCCGAAACGATCGGCGCGCCAGCCCTTGATGATGGAGACATCGGCGGTCAGCGCGGCCTCGACGAAGTATTCGCGGCCGTCCAGCACCAGCTTGGGTTTGGCTTGGTCCAGCTCGGGGAACACACCGGGCTGGTCGAGAATGCCCACACCCACCGGCACCAGCACACCGCCCAGCCCCATCGCACCGGCTCTGACCTTCTCGGCCCAGGTGCCCATGGGAAAGAACTCGCGCAGCCGCACACGCCCGGCCAGGTAGGCCTCGCTGGACTCCGTCGTCGTTCCCACGTGGGTGCCGATGAATTCGCGGATCTGGCCCGTTTCAAACAGCCGGGCCTTGCCGAAACCGCCGCGCATGCCGGGTGTGTTGGCAATCAGCGTGAGCTCGCCGATACCGGCGTCCAGCAGCCATTGCACACAGCGCGCCGGCTCGCCTGCGCCGACGAATTCGCCCAGCATCAGGCGCGAGCCGTTCTGCAGCACCGCCATGGCGGCAGCGAGATCCATGACCTTGTCCGGTAGCGCAGCCATCTTCTTGTCTCCTGGCGGGCCTTGAACTGTTGCGGCCCGCGAGAGGCGGATTGTTCGCGCGTGGCGCGGCGCTGTCTGTTAGCGCGATGACATTTGGTGCGCCGCGTCACACAGCGCTATTAAATAGGTAGCATCCGTCTCCCGCGTGACAACGATGCGTGGCATTCCTTGTCAAAATCACAGGCATGGGAACCCTCTACCTCGTGCGCCACGGCCAAGCCTCGTTCGGCGCTGAAGACTACGACAACCTGAGCGAGCTCGGCCACAAGCAAAGCGTTCGCCTGGGTGAATATTTTGCCCACAAGGGACTGAAGTTCGACGCAGTGCTCGCGGGCACGCTGCGCCGCCACACGCAAACCTACGCGGGCATCTGCAAAGGCATGGGCCTGGATGCCGAGGCATTGGCCTGGCCGGGCCTGAATGAATACGACAGCGAAGCGGTGATCGGCGCGATCCATCCGCACAAGCTGGAAAAACCCGATTCGCCCGAAATGTACCGGCACCATTTCCGGCTGCTGCGCGACGGCCTGGCGCAATGGATGGCCGGCGTGGTCAGCCCCAGGGGCATGCCGAGCTACACCGAGTTCGTGCAGGGCGTGGTCAGCGCGCTGGACCATGTGCGCGCCCAGCATGAGGGCAACGTGCTCATCGTCTCCAGCGGCGGGCCGATTTCAACCGCTGTGGGCCACGTGCTGGGCACGAGCCCGGAGGCGACCATCGAGCTCAACCTGCGCATCCGCAACAGCTCACTCACCGAGTTCGCCTTCACGCCCAAGCGCCACATGCTGGTGACCTACAACGGCCTGCCGCATCTGGACCATCCCGATCACGCAAGCTGGATCACCTACTCCTGAAGCTGCCGTAGTAACCCGGGATTGCGCGAATTCCGCGAACCCCGGATACTCCCCGCATGAACGGTGCGACCTACAACACCGGTCTGCGCCCGGGAGGGATCGAGATCCAGGGAACCACGGCGCAGGACCTACTCCAAGCACGGCAAAGCCTGCAGGCCCAACTCGAAGAGTCGGGCCTGGCCGGCCACGTGCAAATGCATGGCGCCGGCGAGCACGGCGTCCGGGTTGAGCTGCGTTGCGAAAGCCTCGCGGCCTGGGCGCCCGGGCGCGACACGCTCGACTTGTGCCAGACCCTGCAACTGGACACCGAGCGCGCCGCCGACCTGGAACGCGAAATCCTCGTGGCCATGCTGGCGGCGCCGATTCCCTTTCAGTTTCCAAGCCACGACGAACTGATCTCGGCCGTGCGCATTCGCCGCAACATCGTGCAGGCCGCGCGCAAGACTGCGCTGGCGTTCGACACCAGCCATGCCGCCGAGCGCCCCGAGGCGTACTGGCGCTACGACGAAGACTACGGCTTTGTGCTGCAGCCCGGCCAAGACCTCATCAGCGCGCTACAAAAGGCAACGCAACCGGACGCGTCGGGCAAGCTCTATTCGTTTTCCTGCTACCGCGCCACCGAGTACGTGATCCTGCTGGGCATTGCGCAGGAGTTGCAAGTGTGCAATCCAGCCCTGTTCGCGCAGCTGCAGCGGCACAGCGAGCAGCGCGCCATCCGCTCCGGCAAATTCCACGATGTCTTTCTCTACGAGTACGGCAGCATGGAAGACCCGTTGCCGCCCAGGTACTACGTGCCGGGCGACCGCCTGTGGTTTCGCAACCCGGACGCGCACTCCTCCGACGTCACGGGCTATGAAGGCTCCTGGGTGTTCTACCTGGGCAACGGCCTGTTCACCAACTTCTGGAAGCGCGACCAGCCGTTCAGCTTCACCTCCAAATGCGTCGAGCTGTTCCACTGGCGCCATGCGACCTATCTCAACACGGCGAACGAACTGCAGATCGACGAAAGCATCGTGGAGGAGCGCGTGCGCGCCACGATGCGTGACGCGGCGCAGGTGCAGGATGTGCTGCAGACCATGGTGCGCCTGCGCGACCCCAAGGGCGTGTATGCCGAGGGCGGCTGCATCGACACCACGCGCGAATACCCGCGCCACGTGCGGCCGGGAACGGCCGATATGGTGTTGCCGCCGCTGTGAAACGCGGCGGTGCCGGCTAGCGGCGCCGAAAGACTTGCACCCAGTTCGCGGCCAGCTCGCGCCAGTAGCTCCATTTCAAGGGCGCCCGTCGGATGGCCGCCAGCGCGTGGCTTCGTGCGCGCCGACCATCGCCATGACGCCGGAAGTGCAGGGTTGCGATGTTGTGGCACTCCCCAGCCAGGGCGTCGATCAGCGCCCGATGGCGATCAAACGCAACATCGTTTCGCAGCCAATTCAGGACATCCAGGTAATGAAGCTCCTTGGGTCCTTTGAGTGTCGCCATCAGACTGCCTGCACGCTGACGGTAGAAGGCTGAGACGATGGGCGCAAACACAAATGCGCCGCGGTCCGCCAGGCGCAGCCACAAAAGCGTATCTTCCGGCCCGTTGAATCCAGGGTGAAAGCGACCCACCGCATCCATCGCGCTGCGGCGAATCAAGGATGCGCCAGTCCAGACGAAGTGCGTGGAAGCGACCACATCGAAAGGCTCTTCCAGCAACTGGGGAATCCCGGTTGCGAACGCATCGGCAAACGCTGCCCGTGCACGCGGTCCCAGACCGATGCGGCCAACGGCCTGGCTTGGCACCTTATCCTCCATCCACGCAAAATCCGTCGTGATCACATCGGCGCGAGGATGGCGCCGCGCAAGTCCCACACGCATGGCCAGCGCATCGGGAATCCAAAGGTCGTCGCCGTCCAGCAGCGCCACGAATTCACCGCGCGCACGGGCCAGGGCCGCGTTGCGCGCCGCAACGACACCGCGGTTGCCTTGGAGTGCCAAGGCGACAAAGCGCGCATCCCTGGCTTCCCAGTCACGCATGATGGCCAAGGTGCCATCAGTCGATCCGTCATCGACCATCAGGACTTCGAAGTCCGCCCAGCTTTGGGCGGCCACCGATGACAAGGTTTCGTGCAGATAAAGTCCCACATTCCAGCAAGGAATGATCACGGAAATCGATGGTGCGCCGGTCATGTGAAGAAACGTCCCCACGCCACGTTGGCTTGAACATAGAACCTCAGGAAATTGGCCGAGATTCCTCTTTCGCGCAGCATGCTTTTCGTTGCGCGCAGAAAGTTCATCAGAGACTTTCTGAGTATCCATTTCTTCTTCCAGTAGTTTCCGCATTCATCCGCCAGCACAGCGTCGGTCCGGCCCACACCCCGGTAATACATGCCGATATAGGATAAATTCAATTTGCTGGCCGCAACGAAGTGCTGGGTACGCGCTTGCGGTACCCATTGCCCTGATGCGCCCTGGCGCTTCAAGTCTTCCATCAAGGCGGTCTCTTCGCCGTGGATCCGGTAATTTCCCTTGACACCCAGGCGAGGATCGAAGCGCGGGGGCGCGGACTTGTTCAATCGAAGCGCGAAATTCGCACCATAAGGCAGGCCCGCCACATCCATGTCCGTGGACCCCACCTTGTCACCCCGGCCTACCGGATCAATCACGCCGAAAGCGGATTTCACAATCTCGAAATGCTGGCTGAACCAAGCTGGGGGCTCGGTCTCGAACAATGGGTCGATCGCCCCGCCAAAAATCCCCACCTTGCCGGATTTGGCGAACTCGCGCTCATAGGCGGTCAGCCAGTCCTGGCACGGCAATACATCGTCGTCCGTCCAGACAATAAAGTCGGCATCGAGCTTGCCCGCTTCGACTAGCGCGCGGTTCCGCGCATTGGAGAGGCCCTGTTCTTCTTCGTAGAACGACTGGATCGGAAGTCTTCGCGAAAAGCGGGAAATCACCTCAGGGGTATTGTCTGTCGATCGGTTGTTGATGATCAGCAAAACCCAGTCGTAGTGAACCGGGTGATCGATCTCGCATATACGCTCCAGAGTTTTTTGCAGTAAATCTGACCTGTTGAAGGTACAGATGGCAACAGCAACTATCAAAATATTCCCCAAAGTCTTGTCGCAGGATTTTCTCCACCCGTGATCCTAAACGACCCAGCGCGCATAGCGCTGGCGCAGCTGTGTGCGGCAGATCGCCACGAACTCCTGCACCGCCGCCGATTGCGGCAGCTTGGGATGAAACGCGATCAGGCTGCGAAAGTGCACGCGCGGCTCGAACGGAACAACGCGCAATTCGTCGGCGCGAAACCCCGCGGCCACCAGCGGGTTGGTCAGCGCCAGGCCGGCGCCCGCCAGCACCAGCGCGCATTGGGTGGCGCTGTAGGGCGTCTGCACCGCCTGCAGCATGGGCACGCCGGCCTGGGCAAAGGCATCGTCCAGGCGCTGTTGTGTATGGTCCGATGGCGACAGGGCGATCAGCGGCACGCCGCCCAAGTCCTTGGCACCAAGCCGCGTGCGCCGCGCGAAGGGATGGCGCGCCGGCACGGCCACCACGGCCGGCACTTCGTAGAAGACCGAGGCCGCCAGGCCCTGGGTGCTGGTTTCATCGGCGACAAAGCCCAGGTCCAGCGCACCGGCCAGCAGCGCATCCTTGATTTGCTGGGAGCTTTCCACCATCAGCAAGGTCGACGATTGCGCGAACTGGCGCTGGAATTCACGCACCGCATGCGGCATCAGGCTGCTGGCCAGGGCATGCAGGCAGCCCACGCGCAGTTGCACGCTGCCTTGTCCGCGCAAGGCGGCAATGCGCAACTGCAGTTGCTCCAGGCCGACCACCACGCGCTCGATTTCGCCGAGCAGCACCTGCGCCTGCGCACTGGGAACCAGCTTGCCGCGCTGGCGCGCAAACAGCGCGAGGCCGGTCTGCGCCTCCAGTTGCGAAAGCAGTTGCGAGACCGATGGCTGGCTGACCTGCAAGGCCTGCGCGGCGCGCGTGATCGAACCCAGCTGCATGGTCAGGCGAAAGGCTTCGATCTGGCGCAGGCTGGGCGCGCCGCGCAAAGTGCTGCTGGCTTGGGGGATTTTCATATAGGGTGAACTTATAACTTACGCAGTTTCTTCGCAAGCCAAACGCTGCGCGGAGCCCTAGCATTCGGCCATGCATCGATCTCCTGCCCTCTCGCAATCCGCCTCCCTTGCCGCGCGCCGCGTCGGCGCCGCGCAAAGCCAACGCAACCCGCAATGGCTGGGCTACCGCTGCCTGCGCTGCGAACAACGCTATGACCTGGGCGACCTGCCCGAGGGCTGCCCCGCATGTGCGCGCGCCGGCGTGCCGGCCAGCGTGGTGGCGCGCTATGCCAATGACCCTGCCGATGCGGCCGACGCCAGCAACCTGCCGACGCAAGCGCGCTGGCCGCAGTTGCCTTACCAGCAACCGTGGTCGCTGGGCGAAGGGCATACGCCCTGCGTCGCGGTGCCGGCGCTGGCCGCGGCCCTGGGCCTGGCGCGCGTCAGCATCAAGAACGAGTCGGCCAACCCGACCGGCTCGCACAAGGACCGCATGTCGGCCATGGGCATCACCCACGCCTTGCAGCAGGGCGCGCACACGGTGGTGCTGGCCTCCAGCGGCAACGCCGCGATTTCGGCGGCGGCCTACTGCGCGGCCGCCGGCCTGGCCTGCGAAGTCGCCGCCTACAGCACACTGGCCGATCCGTTCGCGCGCGGCCTGGCGGCGTTCGGCGCGCAAGTCCTCTCGTTCGACACCCCGTTTGCGCGCTGGGACCATGTGCGCCAACGCGCGCAATCCCCTGGCGTCTTCGCGCTGACCAACTACATGGTGCCGCCCGTCGGCAGCGCCGCAGTGGCGGTGGAGGCCTACAAGGCCATCGCCTGGGAATGCGTGGACGCCGGCGTCGTGCCCGACCATGTGCTGGTGCCCACGGCGCGCGGCGATCTGCTCTGGGGCATCTGGGCCGGGTTTGAACATGCGCGCGCGGCCGGGCGCATCGCCCGCACGCCGCGCGTATGGGCCATCGAGCCGTTTGCGCGCCTCTCGCGTGTGCTGTCCGGCGAACCCTTGTCGAAAAGCTTCGAGGGCAGCACCGCGCAGTTCTCAATCGCCGGCGAGACCGTGACTTACCAGCAGTGGCATGCGGTGCAACGCAGCGAAGGCGGTGCGGTGGTGGTGGACGATGCACTGGCCTGCGCCGCGCAGCGCAGCCTCGGCGCACATGGCTTCTGGCCCGAACTGTGCGCGGCGGCGCCGCTGGCGGCCATGCAGATCCTGTTGCACGAGGGCCGCATCCAGCCGAGCGAGCACGCCCTTCTCATCATGACGGCGCGTGCCGACCGTGACAACGCCGCGCCAAGCTTTCGCGCGCCCTCCTCCTCTTTGGAAAGAAACTCAGCATGATCTGCCACACCTCGACCTCTTTGACGCGATGGACCCGGCGCCTCGCCACGCTGGCGTTCAGCGCCCTGCTGGCCAGCACCGCGCACGCGGCCTTTCCCGACAAACCGGTCAAGCTCATCGTGCCCTGGGCACCGGGCGGCAGCACCGACGCCATTGCGCGCGCCATCGCCCAGCGCGTGGGCGAAACCCTGGGACAGCCGGTCATCGTCGACAACAAGCCCGGCGCCGCCGGGCAGATCGGCACGGACGCGGCGGCGAAGGCCGCAGCCGACGGCTACACCATCAGCATCGTGGAGCTGCCGCATGCGATTGCGCCGGCGGTGGTGGCCAAGCTGCCGTATGACCTGCTGCGCGACTTCACGCCGATCACCCTGGTTGGCACCTCGCCGCTGGTGCTGTTTGCGACGCCGGGCGTGGCTAACGACGGCAAGGCCCTGCTGGCCTCGGCGCGCACGGCATCAGCCAAGCCGCTGGCGCTGGCCCACAGCGGCAACGGCACCGTCAGCCACCTGGCGGCCGAAGTGCTGGCCGTGCGCACCGGCCAGCGCTACATCATGGTGCCCTACCGCGGCTCGGCGCCGGCGCTGACCGACGTGGCCGCCGGCCAGGTGCAGGGCCACTTCGCCACCATGGCCAGCGGCCTCAGCCTGCTGGAGGCCGGCCGCCTGCAGCCGATGCTGGTGACCAGCGAGAAACGCATGCCCGTGCTGCCCAACGTGCCCACCGCGACCGAACTGGGACTGAAGGACATGAACATGCAGCAATGGTGGGCCTTCGTGGCGCCCGCCACCACGCCCGTGGCGGTGATTGAAAAACTGCGCACCGAAATCCTCGCGGCCATCGCGCACAAGAGCGTGAAGGACCGGCTGGGCACCCTGGCCATCGACCTCAAGGGATCGTCACGCGACGACCTGCGCCGCTTCATGCGCTCCGAGGTCGACCGCTGGGGCCAGGTGGCGCGGGAGGCGGGGCTCAAGCCGGAGTGAAAATGGCATCATGAAAATCCTCGTCACCGGCAGCGCCGGCCATTTGGGCGAAGCGCTGGTGCGCAGCCTTGAGAACGCGGGGCACGAAGCCATCGGCCTGGACGTGCACGCGAGTCCGTACACCCGGGTTGTCGGGTCGATCGCAGACCGCGGCGTGGTCAGGCGCTGCATGGCCGGCATCGGTGCGGTCCTGCACACCGCGACCCTGCACAAGCCCCATGTGGCCACGCACACGCGGCAAGACTTCGTCGACACCAACATCACCGGCAGCTTGCACCTGCTTGAAGAAGCGGCAGCCGCGGGCGTTCGGGCCTTCGTGTTCACCAGTACCACCAGCGTGTTCGGCCATGCGCTGAGCCCTGGGCCCGGGCAGCCAGCGGTCTGGGTCACGGAGGACCTGGTGCCGGTGCCGAAGAATATCTATGGCGTGAGCAAGCTGGCCGCGGAAAACCTGTGCGAGCTGTTGCACCGCCAGACCGCCATGCCCTGCATCGTGCTGCGAACCTCGCGCTTCTTCCCCGAGAGCGACGACGAGAAGGCGACGCGGCAGGCCTACGCCGACGCGAACGTCAAGGTGAATGAGTTTCTGTTTCGTCGCGTGGAACTGGAAGATGTGGTCAGCGCCCACCTGCTCGCCATCGAAAAGGCGCCGGCCATCGGCTTTGGGCGCTATATCGTCAGCGCCACCACCCCATTCGGCCAGGAAGACCTCGGCCTCCTGCCCACGCAGGCCCGCGCCGTCGTCCAGCGCCAGGTTCCTGACTACGAGGCCCTGTATGCGCGCCGCGGCTGGCAGATGTTTCCCGGGATCGAACGCGTGTATGTCAATGCGCGAGCCCGCGCGGCGTTGGGCTGGCAGCCGCGGCATGACTTCGCGTCCATGGTCGCACGCCTGCAATCGGCCGACGACTACCGCAGCCCGCTGGCGCGCAGCATCGGCATCAAGGGCTACCACCGCGAGGTTTTTGCAGACGGCCCTTACCCGATAGCGTGACGCGGTGGCGCAAGCCCGCCAACCCCGGGGCTATCATGCGGCCATGGTTGCAAGGGTTTCGCCGCTGTCTGCGGCTTCGGGCATCGGCCGCGCGGCAGCGCAGTGGCTGCTGGGCTGGTGGCGTATCGTGCACTTCGGCGCGCTGATCCTGGTGCTGATGCTCACGCCTTCCAGCTACACCGGTGCGAACCGGGTGGTACTGGTCCGCACCATCTATCTCAATACCGCGCCCATCCTGCTGTGGTTCACCGTGCTGTGCGCATTTCTGAGCCTGGTGCTCACGCGCATCGTGGTGGTCACCGCCCTGAGCTATGGCCTCTCGCAGTACGCGCTGGAGATGGTGATCCGGGTGCTGGTGCTGGAGCTGATCCCGTTGATCGCGGCGCTGTTCGTGGCCTTGCGCTGCACCATTCCCGATGGCGCGGAACTCACGCTGATGCGCGAGCGCGGCGACTTCGAGGCGATGCGAAGCCGGGGCATCGAGCCGGTGCGCCAGGAGGTGTTGCCGCGCGTGGTGGCGGGCCTGTTTTCCACCGCGACCCTGGCCGCCCTGAGCTGCGTGGTGGCGCTGGTGGTGGCCTACCTGGCCGTGAACGGACTCACGCATGCCGGCCTGGCCAGTTTCACGCGCATGTTCGGCCACGTATTCAACCCGGCGGTCACCTTGATCTTCGTGCTCAAGACGTTGTTCTTCAGCCTGGCCGTTTCGCTGATGCCGATGGCCTCGGGCCTGTACGACATGCCCCGCGGGGCCGGGCGCACCGGTGCCGAGCTGCGCGGCCTGGTGCGCATGTTCGCCGTGCTGCTCTTGGTCGAAGTGGCCTCGCTGGTGGGGAACTACTATTAGGCGGCCGGCGGCTTTCCTGCCACGGCGCTATCCAATCCATGAGTGAACCGCACGAACCCAACGCCCCCACAGACGGCCCGGCCGCACCGCCCACGGTGGCCCACCTGGAATTCAAGGCCGCGCTGCTGCTGGTCTTCATGCTGCTGCTGGTGTGCGGCTCGGCCTTGTACCTGCTATACGCGCGGGGCGCCTTCGAGGCCACGCAAACCGTGGTGCTGGTGTCCGACGACTCCGAAGGCGTGGTGGTGGGCATGGACCTGACCTTCTCCGGTTTCCCGATCGGCCGCGTGCGCCGCATCGAGCTGGCCGAAGACGGCACCGCCCGCATCATCATTGACGTGCCGCGCAAGGACGCGCACTGGCTGCGCGAATCCAGCGTGTTCACCCTGGTGCGCGGCCTCGTGGGCACCACCAACATCCGCGCCTTCAGCGGCATGCTCAAGGACCCGCCCCTGCCCGACGGCGCGGTGCGCCAGGTGCTGCGCGGCGACGCCAGCGCGGAAGTACCGCGCGTGCTGGCGGCGGTGAAAGACCTGGTCGACAACCTGAATGCCGTGACCGCGAAGGAAGGCCCGCTGGGCGCGACCCTGGCCAACCTGCAGGCCACCACTGAAAAGCTCAATGGGCCGGGCGGCGCCCTGGGCGTGCTGCTCGGCAACGAAAAGGACGCGCAAAAGCTGCTCGTGGCGCTGGACCGCGCCAACACCCTGCTGGCGCGTCTGGACAGCGTGGCGGCCAAGGTCGACACCCTCGCCGCCAAGACCGACGCGCAGGTGTTCGGCCAGGAGGGCGTGATGCAAGAGACGCGCGCCACCATCGTTCAATTGAACACCCTGCTGGCCGACGCGCGCAGCAGCCTGAAGAAAGTCGACGCGGTGCTGCAGGAGGCGCAGGCCATTGGTGCCAATGCGCGCGAGGCCACGACCGACCTGGGCGCGCTGCGCGCTGACGTGGAGGCCAACCTGCGCAAGATTGAAAGCCTGGTCACTGAAATCAACCGCAAATGGCCGTTTGCACGCGACACGGAATTGAAACTGCCATGAAGCAAATCGGCATCGTCATCGGCGCGCTGGCCTTGCTTGGCGCCTGCTCAAGCAGCCCGCCGGCACCCGACTGGCAGGTGAACGCGCATGGCTCGATGGAACGCTCGGTCGCCGCCTACCTCGCGGGCAACGCCCGCGTCGAAGCGCTGGAGTTCGAACGCGCGCGCAGCGAAGTCGCCCGCACCGGCCAGCCCGCGCAGGCGGCCCGGGTCGAGCTCATGCGCTGCGCCGGCCGCGTGGCCAGCCTGGTGTTCGAGCCCTGCGCCGGGTTCGAGCCGCTGCGCCAGGACGTGCCGGCGCCCGAACGCGCCTATGCCGACTACCTGGCCGCCCGGCTGCAGGCACAGGACCTGGCCCTGCTGCCCGCGCCGCAACGCGCAGCGGCGGCGCCAAACGCCGATGCCGCGGCCCTGAAAAACATCGCCGATCCGCTGTCGCGCCTGGTGGCTGCCGGCGTGCTGCTGCAAGCCGGCCGCGCCAGCCCGGATGTGCAGGCGCTGGCCGTCGACACCGCCTCGGCCCAGGGATGGCGGCGCCCCTTGCTGGCCTGGCTGCATCTGCAGGCCCAGCGCGCCGAGCAAGGCGGCAATGCGCAGGAAGCCGCACGGCTGCGCCGGCGCATCGCACTGGTGGAGAACACGCCGGGCGCGCGCTAATTGGGAATGGCCGGCCCGTCCACCAAAGTAGACAACGGCAACTGCGCGATCTCCTGCAGCATGAGCGCAAGCTGGCGGGCTGCGGCATCCACCAAGGCCGCGCCTTTTTCCGCCGTGGCCAGCGTGGCATTGCCGGCCGCACCCAAGGGGTTGTAGTCCTGCATCTGCCAGCCGAGCTTGGCGCTCTTGCCGTTGCCAATGATGGGAAACTTCGCGCTGCGCTCCTGCGAAGAAGACTTGAAGTCGCGTGCCTGGGCCATGTCCACGTACTGCGGCCTGAGCTTGAGCATCATCGAGGTTTCGATGTCACCCGCATGGATGCCAAAGCGGTGCTCCTCGGGCGTGAACAAGCCATCGACCGCGTCGCCCAGCGGCAGGTTGAACCAGTTGGTGCTGAACACGATGAGGTCGTGCCTGGTGCGCAGGTCGCGCGCCACGATGTCCATGATGCTGACCTGGCCGCCGTGCGAATTGAACAGCACGAGCTTGCGGATGCCGGTGCGCGCCACGCACTCGCCAATCTCCATCCATACGCGGATCAGCGTTTCAGCCGACAGGCTCAGCGTGCCGGGAAAGCGCAGATGCTCGTTGCTCTTGCCGACTTGCTGCGTCGGCAGGAACAGCACTGAAAGGTCCGCCGGCAGCTGCGGCAGCGCGGCGGCGACGATACCGTCGACCAGGGTCGTGTCCACACTCATCGGCAGGTGCGGGCCGTGCTGCTCGATGGCGGCGACCGGCAGCACGGCAACCGTATTGGCGGCGGCGCCCGAACGCTGCAGTTGCGCGAAATCGCGCGTGCTCCAATCGGCCCAGAATCGTGATTTGGCGTTCATGGCGTCATCTTAGGGGCTGGTACATCGAATGCCGCGAATTTCGCGGCGAGAAAATCGACCAGCGAGCGCACCCGCGCCGGCACGAAGCGGTTGCTCGGCAGGATGGCGTTGAGCGCGTAGCGCTGGCCCAGCCACTCTGGCAACAGCGTCACCAGCGCGCCGGAACGCAGATTCGCGGCGATGTCGATGCCCGACTTGTAGACGATGCCCGCGCCGGCCAACGCCCAGTCGTGGCCGATGGCGCCGTCGTCCACGCCGCGGTCGCCGTCGATGCGGACCTCCACCACCTGCGTGCTTTTGCCCTCGGGCCGCTCGAAGCGCCAGCGCACCTCGCGCTTGCCGCCGATGTGCAGGGTGAGGCAGTTGTGATCTACCAAGTCTTGCGGCGTTTGCGGCGTGCCGCGCCGCAGCAGATAAGCCGGTGCCGCGCACACCATGCGCCTCGCTACATAGAGCTGGCGCGCAACCAGCGCCGAATCGGTGGGGTCGCCATAGCGCAGCGCCACATCCACCGCATCGCGCAGTACGTCCTGCACCCGGTCGCTGACCGACAGCGCGAGCTGCACCCCGGGGTGCGCCGCCAAGAATTCGTCGAGCCAGGGCAAGAGCACACTGCGGCTCAAATCGGATGAGGCGGCCAGCCGCACCGTGCCCACCAACGCACCGGTGTGCGAGGACACCTGCGCCTCGCCCTCTTCCAGCAACTCGAGTGCACGGCTGGCGTAGTCCAGCAAGGTCTGGCCTTGGGCGGTAAGCCGCATGGCGCGGGTGGAGCGCTCGAACAGGCGCGCGCCGGTTTGCGCCTCCAGCCGCTTGAGCATGGCGCTGGCCGCGGCCGGGGTCACGTCCAGCACCCGCGCAGCGGCGGTGAGCGTGCCGCCGCGCGCGGTTTCCACCAGTACGCGCACATCCTCTATATTTTCAATTTTCATTTGAAGATGATATTGAAAATTGCCAACTTATCAAATCCACTTTGCCGCCCTACAGTCATGCCTTCCAACCATTTCCTAGAGGAACCAAAGATGAAAGCCGTCGGCTACTTCAACCCCCTGCCCTTGAGCGACGCCAATGCGCTGCAAGACCTGGAACTGCCGGCCCCCACGCCGCGCTCGCGCGATCTGCTGGTACGCGTGCGTGCGATTTCGGTCAACCCGGTGGACGTGAAGGTGCGCGCCGGCATGCCGCCTGAAGCGGGCCATGCCAAGGTGCTGGGCTGGGACGCGGTGGGCGTGGTGGAGGCGGTGGGTGCCGAGGTGAAGAACTTCCGGCTCGGTGACCGCGTGTTCTACGCCGGCGCCTTCGACCGGCCCGGCACCAATGCCGAGCTGCACGTGGTGGACGAGCGCATTGTGGCGCACGCGCCGCGCAGCCTGGACGACGCGCAAGCCGCAGCGCTGCCGCTGACCACCATCACCGCCTGGGAAATCCTCTTTGACCGGCTGCGCATCGCACGCGCCGAAGGCCAGCCGCCCAGCGGCGAAACCCTGCTGGTGGTGGGCGGCGCGGGCGGCGTCGGCTCCATCATGATTCAGCTGGCGCGCCAGCTTACCGGACTGCACATCGTGGCCACCGCCTCGCGGCCCGAAACCCGCCAGTGGTGCCTGGACCTGGGTGCGCATACGGTGGTGGACCACAGTCGGCCGCTGGCGGCCGAGCTGGCCGCCGCCGGCGTGCCACAAGTGGACTACGTGGCCAGCCTGACGCAGACGCACCAGCACTTCGCGCAGTATCTGGAATGCATCAAGCCGCAGGGCGCGCTGGCCCTGATCGACGAGCCGGCCACCCTGGACGCATTCGCGCTCAAGCGCAAGAGCATCTCGCTGCACTGGGAAATGATGTTCACCCGCTCCCTCTACGGCACGCCCGACATGGCGTGCCAGGGCGAGCTCCTGGCCGAAGTGGCTGCTCTTGCCGACAGCGGCCGCGTGCGCAGCACGCTCACCGAAAAGTTCGGCGCCATCAACGCGGCCAACTTGAAGCGCGCGCATGCACTGGTCGAAAGCGGCAAGGCCATGGGCAAGGTGGTGCTGCAAGGGTTTTAAGCACTGGAACCTGCGGCAGAATCCGGGTGATGACGCCGCAAATTTCTTCGTACGCGAACGACACCCACCGAGCCCAGGTCATCCGACTTTGGCAGCAAGCATTCGGGTACACGACAGCCCACAACGACCCGGGCCTCGCCATCGACAAGAAGCTCGCGGTCGCAGACGGCCTGTTCTTCGTGGCCCTTGATGAGAAAGATGCTGTGGTCGGCACCATCCTCGCAGGCTACGACGGCCATCGCGGATGGCTGTATTCGGTTGCTGTGCATCCGCAGCACCGCAAGCAAGGAATCGGCAAGGCGCTGGTCGCGTACGGCGAGGATGCCCTGGCGAAAAGAGGCTGCGTGAAGGTCAACCTGCAAATCACGGGTGGCAACGAAGCGGTCGCGGCGTTCTACGAATCGCTGGGCTTCGCGGTTGAACCGCGCGTCAGCATGGGCAAACGCATCGCGGCGAACATCCCGGGCGCATAGGGTTTCCGGCCGAAGGCACACCAAAGGAGGCACCATGGAATATGACGACCGCAAGATCGAGGAGAGCATTCTTGCGCTGCTCGGCGTCTTCGAATTCGAGAATGGGCGCGTCTGGAAACGCTACGACTTCTCCACCATGGATGCGCTGCACGCCAAGGGCCTCATCACCCAGCCCCGCGGCCGGCAGGACTCGGTCCATCTCACGGCCGAAGGCTTGACGCAGGCCAAGGCGCTTGCGGCCAGGCATTTTGGATCTGTCGGCGCGGGGGAAAAACGCTGACGCGCGACAGAATTTTGGCTGTCGCACGGCAAGGCTTGCTGGCGTGGGCGCGGGATCAGGCCGATGGGGCACTCTGCTCCGCGAATGTCCCCCGCTCGGCCTATGGCCGAAGCTCCTCC
>DATILI010000109.1:0-52759 GCA_035476635.1 Burkholderiaceae bacterium
AGCAGCGAAAGCCGCCTGGCAAGGCCGGGTCGACCTGCGCAACATCGACCCCGCGCGCATGCACACAGGCTTCGCCACGGCCGTCCTGGATGGGCATGCCACGGCCCAAAGCGCCGCGGGTGCAGTAGCCTTCGACGTCGATCTGAAGCCCGCCGCCAGGCAGGCAGCCGGCTCGCCTCTGCAAGGCCTGCGCTTGCGCGAGGTCCTGGCCAAGGGCCGCTGGGCGGCGCCGCTCTTGAACTTGTCGACGCTCAAGCTGCGGACCGACGACGCGCTGCTGCAAGGGCAGCTCGAACTGCAGACGGCGAACCGGTCCGGCCGCGGCGACCTGCGCCTGAACTTGCCAGGCGGCGAGGCCCATCTGCGCGGCCAACTCGCCGCAACCCAAGGTGCCGGCGAATTCGCCTTGGGCCTGGACGACGCGGGCAAGGCCGCGCGGTGGCTCGCGCAATGGCCGGGCATGCTGGCTGCACTCGCCACGACCTCAGTCCAAGGCCAGGCCAGGCTCGCGGGGCGCTGGCAAGGTGGCTGGAATGCGTTGGAAGCGGCAGCGCCCTCGGGCGGCAAGGCCTCACCTGGCTTGCAGGCCACGCTGGACGTGCCGCGCCTGACGATCCGCAGCGCCGATCAAGCGCCGGCCGATGCGCTTGCCTTTCGCACACTGCATGCCGAGCTCAGCGGGCCGCTGCATGCGCTGGAACTCAAGGCCAGCGGCGAACTGGCGCAGGGCCAGCGTCGCATCCAGTTGCAAACCCAGGCCACGGGCGGACGCGGCGCCGGCAGCAGCGAATGGCAAGCCCGCATCGCCACACTCAGCCTGCAGTTGCAAGACGGCATGCGGCCCGGCACCTGGACGGCCCAAGTGCGACAGGCCTTCGCGCTCAACTTCAAGCAGGTTGCCAACGGCAATCGCCTGGAAACCGGCAGCGGCGAGTTGCTGCTCAACGGGCCCGTGCCCGGTACCGCGCGCATCCAATGGGAGCCGCTGCTGTGGCAACAAAACGGCAGCGCGCACAGCTGGCGCAGTGCGGGCCGCATCCAGGACCTGCCCATGGTCTGGATCGATACCCTGGCCTCCAGCACCGGCTCGCAGCTCGCCAATCTGCAGCTTGCAGGCAATATGGTGTTCGATGGTGCTTGGAACTTGGTCGCCGCCGACACACTGCGCCTGCAAGCCAGCCTGGAGCGCAAAAGCGGCGACTTGAGCGTGCTCAGCGAAGAGGCCGCAGGCGGCCGCATCGATGCCGGTGTGCGGCAGGCGCGGGCAACGCTCAGCACCGAAGGCGACAACGTGCGCGCCAGCCTGCGCTGGGACAGCGAGCGCGCCGGCCAGGTGCAGGCCGATTTCAGCACGCGCCTCAGCCGCGGCGGCGAGGGTTGGCGCTGGCCCGGCGATGCACCCGTGGGCGGCAACTTGAAGGCCAGCTTGCCGCGCGTGGGCGCCTGGTCGGTGCTGGCGCCGCCGGGCTGGCGCATACGTGGCACGCTGGAGGCAAACGCGAACCTGGCCGGTATACGCCAGGCACCGCAGTGGAGCGGCCAGGTGCAGGCCGACGACCTGGCGCTGCGCTCGGTGGTCGAAGGCATCGAGCTGCGCGACGGGCGCCTGCGCGCCAGCTTGCGCGGCCAGCGTCTTGAGCTCACCGAATTCACGCTGCGCGGCGCGCCGGTTGCGGGGGGCGCGCCGGCCAGCGGCGGCCAGGTCACTGCCACAGGGTTTGCCGAATGGGTGCCCGGCTCGGGCTTGCGCAGCGACGTGCAAGCGCAGGCCCAGGCCCTGCGCGCTTCACTGCGCGCCGACCGGCGGCTCGTGGTTTCAGGCCAGTTGCGCGCGCAAACCGAAGGCCCCAAGCTCACGGTACGTGGCACGCTCAAGGCCGACCAGGCCGTCTTCGTCCTGCCGGAAGACAGCACACCCACACTGGGCAGCGACGTTGTCGTGCGCTCCAGGGCGGCCATCCCCGCGCCTGCACAGCCAGCCGCCAGCGCGAGCGCGACCAGCCCCGCTGACGAGCGCAAGGTCGACATCTCCGTGGCGTTCGACATGGGCGACGATTTCCGGATCCAGGGCCGCGGTCTCTCGACGCGGCTTGGCGGTGCGCTGAACCTGGCCAGCGTGGGCCGCGCCGGCACCACTGCAGCGCGCGTGACGGGCGAGCTGCGCACCGTGCGCGGCAGCTACCGCGCCTATGGCCAGGCGCTGGAGATCGAGACCGGCATCCTGCGCTTCAGCGGCCCCTACGACAACCCGGCACTCGATGTGCTGGCCATCCGGCCGAACATCACCCAGCGCGTGGGTGTGCAGATCACCGGCAGCGCGCTTTCGCCGCGCATCCGCCTGTATGCCGAGCCCGACCTGCCCGACGCCGAGAAACTGGCCTGGCTGGTGCTGGGCCGCAGCGCCGCCAGCGGTGGCGCCGAAGCGGCCGTGCTGCAACAGGCTGCGCTGGCACTCCTGGGTGGCAATGGGCGCGGCCTGTCCGGCGGCTTGGCCGAAGCCCTGGGCCTGGACGAACTCTCGTTCCGCGGCGCGGCCAGCAACAGCGAAGGCAGCGCCAGCGCGGCCACTGTCACGCTGGGCAAGCGCCTGACCCGCAACTTCTACGTCGCCTACGAACGCAGCCTGGCCGGCACCCTGGGCAGCTTCTACATCTTCTACGATCTCTCGCGCCGCCTCACCCTGCGCGCGCAGGCCGGCGAGAAAAGCGCGGTCGACCTGATCTTTACCGTGCCGTATGACTAGAACCAGCCGGCCGCAATGTCCCACAGTTCGATCTTGAATGGCGTGTTGTACGCCTCGCATTGGCCGTTGGCGTCACTACAAAGCACCGCGAACATCAGGCCAGTGCCTTGCAACGCGGCGAAGTTAGCCGGCTGCTGGTATTGCTTCCATCCCGTCGTCTGGCCTGCACCTTCCTTCGTCACACGATAGGAAATCTGAGTGCTTGCGGCAACAATCTCCACCAGGTAGGTCACGTTGTCCTGCACCTCCACTTGCGGCGGATTGGGCGCCTCCACGTCATTGCCGCTGGGATAGCCAAACCGCTCTGCGGTCACGGCGCCCCAGGGCTTGTGGAAGATGATCCCGATGGAGTCGTAGCTCTCATTCCCCAGGGCGTTGAGTGTCGGATGTTTGGACCGCAAGCCAAACGAAAGATGGTCTCCCACGCCCTTGTCGAAAAAATTCAGGGTGCGCAAACGAAAGGTCAGCGACTGCGAGGTGCCGGCGCCTGGCGTGCAATTTTGCGCGTGCAGCGGGCCATGCGTCAGCACCCCTTCCGGATTTTTCGTGGACACCATGCCGGGGCCAGCTACCAGTTTTGTCAGGGCCTGGCCGGCAAACTTGAGATAGCGGTTTGTCTTCCACCCTGCCGCGCTCTCGTCTTCCCGAACAATGCTGATCTGCTCAGGCACGGCGCACCGGGTGAATTCGGCCGGTCCACTGACCAGCGCCTCACCCGGCACGTCGCCATCGCCCCCGCCCCCGCCGCAAGCCGCCATCGTCAGCGCCATGGCAAACGCAGCATAATTTCTGACAGGACGCTTCGAACGCGCGAAGCCCTGCTCGCGAAGAAGAACCACGGGGATACCTCCGCTGATCATGTTGTTGAGTGGCGTTATACCGCGTCCGGCGTACCCGCTCCATTAGAATCGCCACTCTGCCGCCGTAGTTCAATGGATAGAACGAGCGCCTCCTAAGCGCTAGATATGGGTTCGATTCCCGTCGGAGGCGCCAGCGCGGCTTCGACAGGCCGCCGCGATGTCCGGCTCAGCTGCCAGCCAGCACTTTTTTCATCCGGGCGAAATCGCGCCGATACCGACCGGCAAGCCGAAGTTTTTGCGTGTCGGTCAGGATCTTGCCGCTTGCCTGGAAGAATTTTGTCTCTTCCTCTTTGAGGTGGTGATGCACCTGGTGAGAGAGTTTTCTCACCTTATCCAGCCAGTTCTCGCCTCGGCCGCTGTCTTCTTCAAGTGCCTCCACGCATTCGTCGATTTCATGGTGTTCCGACAGGGCGTGCCGGCTGGGCGCAAGGCCCATGTCGTTCATCAGGATCGGCGCGTAAAGATATCGCTCCTCGGCCGCGGCGTGGGCGGCAAGCTCCAACCGCAGCGCTTGGAAGACGTCCCTGGCCTTGGGATCGTCGGGCTTGATGCGTGCAAGACTGCGGCACAGACTGCGCTGGATTTCGTGGCTTTCGTGCAATGCCTCGTAGATGTTGTCCATGCACCGGTTTCCCATCTGTTGCTGTGCAGCAGATGCTACGTTCCAACCCAGGCCATGACTGTAGGAAGGAACCGCGTTTCCTTCGCTGTCTATTCCCTGTCCATCAATGGCTGATCATCCACGGCCTCTTCGTCGGAAACGCCTTCGCACCGTTCGCGCCTGTCACGGTCGCGCTGTTGCGCCGGCTGCCCGAACAGCAGCCGCAGCCCGCCGGGTGGCGCAGCCGGCCATAGGGGCCGTCGGACGAAGAGCGCGGCTGGTGCGCGGCGCGCTCGTTGAGCTGCAGCGCGTGGCGCGTGTCACCGGTCAGCAACTCCAGCCGTGGCGCATGCACGAAGACGCGCGCCGCGGCCATGCCGCAAGCCGGGCAGGCACAGGCCTCATCGCGCAGGGCGATGCGCCGCAGCGCCTCAAAGCTGCCGCAGTGCGGGCAATCGTAGTCATAGGTGGGCATGCTGTTTCCTGTTGGAGCAGCGCTTCACAGGTCCGGCGACAGCGGCATGCTCACGCCACCCTTGACGGACTTCACCGGGCCGCTTGCGCTCGGGTTGATGTCGAAGTCGAATATCTGCGTCGGCAGCCACAGCGTGGCGCAAGCGTTCGGAATGTCCACCACGCCACTGATGTGACCCTGCACCGGCGCGGTTCCGAGAATGCTGTAGGCCTGTGCGCCCGAATAGCCGAACTTCTTCAGGTACTCGATCGCGTTCAAGCAGGCCTGGCGGTAGGCCACATGCACGTCCAGGTAATGCTGCTTGCCGTACTCGTCGACCGAGATGCCTTCGAAGATCAGGTAGTCGTTGTAGGTCGGTGTGATTGGGCTGGGCTTGAAGATCGGGTTCTTGATGCCGTACTTGGCCATGCCGCCCTTGATCAGCTCAACCTTCATGTGCACCCAGCCGGCCATCTCGATGGCGCCGCAGAAGGTGATCTCGCCGTCGCCCTGACTGAAATGCAGGT
Source organism: Burkholderiaceae bacterium (assembly GCA_035476635.1). Taxonomy (GTDB): domain Bacteria; phylum Pseudomonadota; class Gammaproteobacteria; order Burkholderiales; family Burkholderiaceae_C; genus DATILI01. The sequence goes on from DATILI010000109.1 coordinate 5,186, forward strand.
CGCCCACCGAGAGACCGGCGCCATCCACATACACCGGAAAGTAGACTTTGGAACCGCGCGACAAATCCTTGATGTCGCAGTTGCCGCCGTGCTCGCGCGGCGGCACGGTGCGCGCGCCTTCGGCCGCGGCTTTCGCCGCAGCATCGCCCTTTAGCTTGCCCATGTGCGCGGTCTTGGCAAACGGCGGATTGGCCAGCGGCGGCACGCGCTCGGGCTGCGTGGCGATGAAGTCGACCTCGCGCTCGTTCCACGTCTCCAGCATCTTGCGGTCCGGCAGGCAGCCGATCAGGCCGGGGTGGATCAGGCCGGCGAACTTGACGTTCGGCACATGGCGACTGGAGGTGTACAGGCCGTGGAAGTCCCAGATGGATTTCTGCGCTTCGGGAAAATGCTCGGTGAGGAAGCCGCCGCCGTTCTTCTTGCTGAAGAAACCGTTGAAGCCCCAGAGGCTGTCCTGCTTGGCGCCGATGTCCAGCAGGTCCACCACCAGCAGGTCGCCGGGCTCCGCCCCCTTGACGCCGATCGGGCCCGAGAGAAAGTGCACGGTCGACAGATCGATATCGCGCACGTCGTCTGCGCTGTCGTTGTTCTTGATGAAGCCTCCTGTCCAGTCGAAGGTTTCCAGCACGAAATCGTCCCCGGGCTTGACCCAGCTGGCCATCGGGATGTCCGGATGCCAGCGGTTGTGGATCTTCTCGTTGTCGTAGGGGGACTTGCTGAGATCGACTTTGATCAGGGTTTCTGGCATGTTGGGCCTCCAGTGGGTTGTTGAATGACGTGCGGGAAAAGAATCAGACGGACAGGTACTGCTTGATGCGCGCCACGTCGGTGTCGGCGCGCGCGGTCTCGTGCACCAGGCGGCCGCCCTCGATGACGAACAGCCGGTCGGCCACATCCAGCGCAAACGACAGCACCTGCTCGGACACGACGATGGTGATGTCACGCAGCTTGCTGATCTCGTTCAGCGCCTTGGCAATGTCCTTGATGATGGAAGGCTGAATGCCCTCGGTGGGCTCGTCCAGCAGCAGCACCTTGGGCTCGGTCACCAGGGCGCGCGCAATCGCGAGCTGCTGTTGCTGGCCGCCCGAGAGGTTGCCGCCCTTGCGGCGCTTCATGTCGAACAGCACGGGAAACAGCGCATAAATTTCGTCGGGGATGCGCTTGCTTTTCGAATTCTCCAAACCGGTCTGGATGTTCTCTTCCACCGTCAACGTCGGAAAAATCATGCGCCCCTGCGGCACATAGGCAATGCCCTTCTTCACGCGCCGAAAGCTCTCGTCGCGCGTCACGTCCTGGCCGGCGACTTCGACCTTGCCGGACTTGGTCGGCAGCACGCCCATGAGGCTCTTGAACAGTGTGGTCTTGCCCATGCCGTTGCGGCCCATGATGGCCACGGTCTCTTTTGTATTGGCTTCAAACGACACGCCGTGCAGCGCCTCGCTCTGGCCGTAGGCGACAAACAAGTCGGTAACAGCAAGCATGTTGATTCCTTTTTTAGTGGCCCAGGTAGACATCGATCACCGCGGGATTCGCCTGGACTTTCTCCATCGAGCCCTCCGCCAGGATCTTTCCCTGGTGCATGACGGTGACCTTGTCGGCGATGCGCTTTACAAAATCCATGTCATGCTCGATCACGATCAGCGAGCGGTTCTTGGCGATGCGCTGCAACAGCTCGGCCGTGAGCTCGCGCTCGCGCACGCTCATGCCAGCGATGGGTTCGTCCAACAGCATCAGCTCGGGGTCTTGCATCAGCAGCATGCCGATCTCCAGCCACTGCTTCTGTCCGTGCGAGAGCAGGCCCGATTCGGTGGTGAGGTGCTCGGCCAGGCCGATCTCTTCAGCCACCGCCTGCACACGCTCGCGGATCGCGTCGGTGCAGCGAAATGCCAGCGCGCCGAACACGCTGCGGCCTTGCGGGTACGACATTTCAAGGTTCTTGAACACGCTCAGGTTCTCGTAGATCGAGGGCGTCTGGAACTTGCGGCCGATGCCGGCACGCACGATGTGGTGCTCCTGCAGCCGCGTCATCTCGCGGTTCTTGAACTTGATGCTGCCGCCCGAGGCGCGCGTCTTGCCGCAGATCAAATCCAGCAGCGTGGTCTTGCCCGCGCCGTTGGGGCCGATGATCACGCGCAGCTCGCCCTTGTCAACGTACAGGGTCAGGTTGTCGATGGCCTTGAAGCCATCGAAGGCCACGGTCAGGTCTTCCACGGCGAGAACGAAGTCGGTATTGCTCATGGTGGGCTTTCAGTTCCCTGGCGTTCAGGCATGTTGGCCGCTGACCGGACCGGTCGGCAGCGTGCCGGCTCTGGCCTTCGGATTGGGCAGCGTGGCCGCTGCGGGTGCGCTCGGGGCAGCCGGACCGGCCGGCGGCTCGGCACGCACACGGCTCAGCTTCTGCGCGGCCAGCGCCGCGCGGCGGCGTTGCAGCCAGGGCTTGAATTTTTCTTCATACAACCCGGCCAGGCCATTCGGGAACGCCATCACGACACTGATGAAGAGGCCCGCCATCAGGAACAGCCAGATATCGGGCGCGGCCTCCGAGAAATAGGTCTTGCCAAAGTTCACCAGCAAGGTGCCGTAGACCGCCCCGACCAGGCTCATGCGGCCGCCGACCGCGGCAAAAATCACCATCTCGATCGAGGGCACGATGCCGACGAAGGATGGCGACATGAAGCCCACCTGCAAGCTGAACATCGCACCGCCAACGGCCGAAAGAGCCGCCGCCAGACAGAATGCGAACACCTTGAACATCGCGACGTCGTAGCCCGAGAAGCGCACCCGGTCCTCCTTGTCGCGCATCGCCAGTAGCAAGGTACCGAGCTTGCCGCGCTGAACCCAGCGGCACAGCAGGACAGCGCCGAGCAGCAGGCCGGCATTCAGGAAGTAGAGAATCAGCTTCGCGCTGTCGGTGCGCGTGTCCCAGCCCAGCACGGTCTTTAGATCGGTCATGCCGTTGACGCCGCCGGTATAGCCCTGCTGGCCGATGATCAGCACCGTGAGGATCAACGCCACCGCCTGCGTGATGATCGCGAAGTACACGCCGCCCACGCGCCGCTTGAACATGGCGTAGCTCACGATGAGGGCCAGCAGCGTGGGCACCAGGATGACCGCGAGCAAGGTCAGTGGCAGGCTCTTGAACGGCAGCCAGAACCACGGCAATTCCGTCAACTGGTTCCAGTCCATGAAGTCCGGAATTCCGGGCGTGGACTGGATCTTGGTAGTGATGGGGTCGGATGCCTCGAGTTTGAGAAACATCGCCATGCAGTAGCCACCGAGGCCAAAGAACACGCCCTGGCCCAGGCTCAGCGTGCCGCTCCAGCCCCAGAGCATCACGAGCCCGACTGCCACGAAGCCATAGGTCAGGTACTTGCCCACCAGGTTCAGGCGAAAGGTGTCCAGCGCCAGCGGAAACACCACCAGGATCAGCAGGGCCAGCAACACGATGCTGCCGAAGCCCGAGGCCTCGATGCGCGCGATCAGTCGGTTCATCAATCAACTCCTTGAGTGCGGTGAGTGCGGTGAGATGGGCTGCGGCTCGGCTGCATCAGCGGCGCACCTTGGATGCGAACAGGCCTTGCGGACGAATCATGAGAATCACGACGATCAGCGACAGGGTCAGCACCTTGGCCATCGAGCCGGTGATGAAGAACTCGCTGATCGACTGCGTCTGTGCGATGCCGAAGGCCGAGACCACGGTGCCCAGCAGGCTGGCGGCGCCGCCGAAGGTGACGACCAGGAAGGCGTCGACGATGTAGAGCGAACCCGAAGTCGGCCCGGTCGAGCCGATGGTGGTGAAGGCCGCACCCGCGATGCCGGCGATGCCGCAGCCGATGGCGAAGGTCAGGCGATCCGTGCGCCCGGTATTGATGCCGATGGCATTGGCCATCATGCGGTTGGCCACCGAGGCACGCACCCGCAGGCCCCAGCGCGATTTGTACAGCGCCAGCATCACACCGCCGGTGACCAAGGCAGTGAGCGCCATCACGAACATGCCGTTGATCGGAATGTCCAGGCCTTCATGCGGCACCCACGAACCCATCAGCCAATCGGGCAAGGTCGGGCTGACTTCCTTAGGGCCGATGAAGGTGCGAAAGCATTGCTGCAACGCCAGGCTCAAGCCCCAGGTGGCGAGCAGCGTGTCCAGCGGCCGTTTGTACAGGTGGCGGATCAGCGCCCACTCGGCCAGCCAGCCCACCATGAAGGCGAACACAAAGGCCAGCGCGATGGCGAAGGGAAAGTAGTAGGCGACGAAGCCCGGCGCGAATTTCTCCGAGAGCGTGGAGCCCAGGAAGATGGTGTAGGCGCCGATGGTCATGAACTCGCCGTGCGCCAGGTTGATCACGCCCATCTGGCCGAAGATGATGGCCAGGCCCAGGCCCATGAGCAGCAGCACGGAAAACAGGCTCAGGCCCGCGAAGCCCTGCATCAAGCCGATGTTGAGCATTTCGGAAAAGTTCATGGTCCGCCTTGCTGTGAGATTTTTTTTTGGACGCGTGCTTCTTGCGCCCTCCCCCGCAGGGGAGGGATTCAACCGCCTTACTGATAACCCTTGGGGAACGGATCCGGCTTGATCAGATCCGCCGACTCGGCCACCACTTTGAAGCTGGCGTCGGGCATGCCCTGGCCGATGCGCGCCTTGCTCCACAGGTGGTGGTTGGCGTCGAGCTTGACGTAGCCCTCCGGCGCGGTCTTGAGCTCAATGCCGGGCGAGGCCGCCACCACCTTGTCCACGTCGAAGCTGCCGGCTTTTTCCACCGCAGCCTTCCACAGCCAGGGGCCGAGGTAGCCGGCCTGCGTCACGTCGCCGATCACCGCGTCCTTGCCGTACTTGCCCTTGAAGGCCGCGACGAACTTCTTGTTGTTCTCGTTGTCCAGGCTCTGGAAATACTTCATCGACGAATAGAAGCCCGTGAAGTTTTCGCCACCGACACCGGTCATCTCGTCTTCGGTGACGGAAAGCGTCAGCAGGAACTGCTTGTCGCCGGTAATGCCCGCGGCTTTCAGCTGCTTGTAGAAGGCCACATTGGAGCCCCCCACCACGGCGGCAAAGATGCAATCCGGCTTGGCGACCTTGATCTTGTTGATCAGCGAATTGAAGTTGGTGTGGCCCAGCGGGTAATACTCCTCGCCCGAGACGTTGCCAAGCTTGCCGACTGTCTCGATGTGCTTGCGCGCGATCTTCATCGAGGTGCGCGGCCAGATGTAGTCGGAGCCGACCAGGAAGAAGGTCTTGGCCTTCTTCTCTTTTGCGCCCCAGTCCAGGCTCCAGATGATCTGCTGCGTGGCTTCCTGGCCGGTGTAGATCACGTTCTTGCTCTGCTCCAGGCCTTCATAGAACGTGGGGTAGTACAGGAGGCCATTCTCTTTCTCGAACACCGGCAGAACGGCCTTGCGCGAGGCAGACGTCCAGCAGCCGAACACCGTGGCCACGCGGTCGTTGACCAGGAGTTTCTTGGACTTTTCGGCAAACGTGGGCCAGTCGGAGGCCCCGTCTTCCTTGATGACCTTGATCTTGCGCCCCAGGATGCCGCCCATGGCGTTGATCTGGTCGATGGCGAGCTGCTCAGCCTGGATCGAGCCGGTTTCCGAAATCGCCATGGTGCCGGTGGCCGAGTGCAGTTGGCCCACCGTGATCTCGGTATCGGTGATGGCGAGCTTGGTGGTGTTGACCTTGGCGGTGGGGAACTGCTGCGCGAGAGCCAGCGAACTCATGCCGGCGAACGGCGACATGGCCGCCAGTTGCAGCATCCGGCGGCGCAGGCCGGAATCGGGGCGCCCTTGGGCGGAACTCGGGCGCTCGGTGGAATCGGACATCAAACACTCCTTCGGTTGGGGTTGGTGCGAACCGGGAAGTCGGCCTCGCCTCGGAACGAAAGGTAGCTTTGGGTGCCCTCTGCCGGAATACGTCAATTAACGTAGTGCGTACGCAGCAACGGCGCGCGACACTGGCACTCCATCGATCCCGCAGACAAGGAGAGCCGCATGCGTCACGGCGATATTTCAAGCAGCAAGGACAGCGTCGGCGTGGCCGTCGTCAACTACAAGATGCCCTCGCTGCACACCAAGGCGGAAGTTCTGGCGAATGCGCGCAAGATCGGCGAAATGCTGGTCGGCATGAAGCGCGGGCTGCCGGGCATGGACCTGGTGATCTTTCCCGAGTACTCCACGCACGGCATCATGTACGACACAAAAGAGATGTATGACACCGCCTCGGCCATCCCCGGTGAAGAGACCGAAATCTTTGCCGACGCCTGCCGCCGCGCCAAGGTCTGGGGCGTGTTCTCGCTGACCGGCGAGCGCCACGAGGAGCACCCGAACAAGGCACCCTACAACACGCTGATCCTGATGAACGACCAGGGCGAGATCGTGCAGAAGTACCGCAAGATCATGCCCTGGGTGCCGATCGAAGGCTGGTACCCGGGCGACCGCACCTACGTCTCCGACGGCCCCAAGGGCCTGAAGGTCAGCCTGATCATTTGCGACGACGGCAACTACCCCGAGATCTGGCGCGACTGTGCGATGAAGGGGGCCGAGCTCATCGTGCGCTGCCAGGGCTACATGTACCCGGCCAAGGACCAGCAGGTGATGGTGGCCAAGGCCATGGCGTGGATGAACAACGTCTACGTCGCCGTGGCCAACGCCACCGGCTTTGACGGCGTCTACTCGTACTTCGGCCACTCGGCGGTGATCGGCTTTGACGGCCGCACGCTGGGCGAGTGCGGCGAGGAGGAAATGGGCATCCAGTACGCGGAATTGTCGATGAGCCTGATCCGCGATTCGCGGCGCAACGGCCAGTCGCAAAACCATTTGTTCAAGTTGCTGCACCGGGGCTACACGGGCAAGATCAATTCCGGTGAAGACGCAAACGGTGTAGCGGCCTGCCCCTATGGCTTCTATGCCGACTGGATCAAGGACCCGGAAGCCACGCGCAAGAAGGTGCAGGCGTTCACGCGCACCACGGTCGGTACGCCGGAATGCCCGATTGAAGGCATTCCGCATGAGGCGCCCAAACATCGCTGAATCCGCACCGCAGAAGGCTACGCACCATTTTTGGGTGGCAGCCGTGTCCGCTCTGCCAATTCTGTGAAGGTACGCTTATTGCTTGACATGGTCTCGCCCACTCAACGACGGTTTACGGCGTGACCCAACCGGCCCAAAGAATTTTTCGCATCCGGCGCGAGTACAACGCCTGGGTGGCCAACGAAACCATGGAGGACTTCTCGCTGCGGTTCACGCCGCGCGCGCGCCGCCATTGGTCCGAGTTCCGCGTGGCCAATACCGCGCTGGGGGCGGTGTCGTTCCTCGCGCTGGAGGCCATCGGCGCCGCCATGGCGCTGAACTATGGCTTCACCAATACCATGTGGGCCATCCTCGTGGTGGGCATCCTCACCTTTCTCACCGCGCTGCCGATCAGCTACTACGCGGCCAAGTACGCAGTGGACATGGACCTGCTCACGCGCGGCGCGGGCTTCGGCTATCTCGGCTCGACCATCACCTCGCTGATCTATGCGAGTTTCACCTTCATCTTCTTCGCGCTCGAAGCAGCCATCATGGCATCTGCGCTGCAGCTGTATTTCGACGAACTGTCGATCATCACCTGCTACCTCGTGTCGTCGCTCATCATCATTCCACTGGTGACCTACGGCATCACCTTCATCAGCCGCCTGCAGTTGTGGACGCAGCCGCTGTGGCTGGTGCTGCTGGTCGCTCCCTACCTCGCGATCCTGATCAAGGACCCGGCCGTCTTCTCGCAGATCAGCGGCCTGTCGGGCCAGGCATCGGGCGAGAGTGGCTTCAGCTGGCTGATGTTCGGCTCCGCGGCGACGGTGGCTTTTTCGCTGGTGGTGCAAGTCGGCGAGCAGGTCGACTTCCTGCGCTTCCTGCCGGAGAAGACGCGCGAGAACCGCGTGCGCTGGTGGGTCTCGGTGCTGGCCGCCGGCCCGGGCTGGGTCGTGCCCGGCATGCTCAAGATGCTCGGCGGCGTGCTGCTGGCCTACCTGGTTCTGCAGGCGCAGCTGCCCGTAGACAAGGCGCTGGATCCGACGCAGATGTACCTCGCGGGCTTCAGCTACCTCTTCTCCGATCCGCAATGGGCGATCATCGTGACAGTGCTGTTCGTCGTGGTCTCGCAGGTCAAGATCAATGTCACCAACGCCTATGCGGGATCGCTGGCCTGGTCCAATTTTTTCGCGCGGCTCACGCACAGCCATCCGGGCCGTGTGGTGTGGCTGGTGTTCAACGTAGGCATCGCCATTTTGTTGCTCACGCTGGGTGTGTTCCGCGCGCTGGAGCAGGTGCTGGGCTTGTACGCGAACATTGCCATCGCCTGGGTCGGCGCGCTGGTGGCCGACCTGGTCATCAACAAGCCGCTGGGCCTCTCACCCAAGGGCATCGAGTTCAAGCGCGCCCATCTGTACGACATCAATCCGGTGGGCGTGGGCGCCACCTTGCTCGCGGGCACGGCCGGCGTGGTCTGCTATGCGGGCACGGCGGGGCCGGCGGCGCAGTCGTTTTCGCCGATGATCGCGCTGGCTGTGGCGTTGGCCGCTACTCCGCTGCTGGCCTGGACCACGGGCGGGCGCTACTACACCGCGCGCAAGAGCAAGCCGGTCGGTGCACCGGGCGAAGCCGTGCAGTGCTCGGTCTGCGAGAACCGCTTCGAGTCTGAAGACATGGCGTTCTGCCCGGCCTATGGCGCGCCGATCTGCTCACTGTGCTGTACGCTGGAATCGCGCTGTCACGACCGCTGCAAGACGCGTTCCCGCTCGGCCGAGCAGATGCAGGACTTGCTGGGCAAGCTGCTGCCCCCGGCCGTCTCGCAGCGCATCAATTTTCGCGTGACGCACTACCTGGTGGTACTGCTCTCGCTGGCGATGCTGCTCACCGCGGTGCTCGGCTTGGTCTACTACCAGGAGGCCATCGCCTCCGGTGTCGACGCGGTGCAGCGCGGCTCGATCTGGCTCGCGTTCCAGAAGACCTACACCTTGCTGATGCTGGTGCTGGCCGTGGGCTCATGGTGGATCGTGCTGGGCGTGGAAAGCCGCCGCGTGGCGCAGGAAGAATCGAACCACCAGAATCAGTTGCTGCTACGCGAGATCGAGGCACACGAGCGCACCGACGCCGCTTTGCAAAAAGCCAAGGAGGTGGCCGACGCGGCCAATCTGGCCAAAACCCGCTACGTCACCGGCATGAGCCACGAATTCCGTACGCCGCTCAACAGCATCCTCGGCTACTCGCAAGTACTGTTGCGCGACGAAAACTTCGCCGACGAACACCGCCGGCCGATCAGCACCATCCAGCGCAGCGGCCAGCACCTGGCCAGCCTGATCGACGGCATGCTCGACCTGGCGCGCATCGAGGCCGGGCGCATGCAGATCGAACACGCGGCTCTCTCGTTCCGCGAGTTCCTGGACCATCTCGTGAAGATGGTCGAGCCGCAGGCCGCGGCCAAGGGCCTGGTGTTCAAGCTCGAAACGCCCAGGCGGCTGCCCGCCTATGTGCATGCCGATGCCAAGCGACTGCGCCAGATCCTGATCAATCTGGTGAGCAACGCGATCAAGTTCACAGAAAAAGGCAGCGTGATCCTGCGCGTGCAGCACCGCATGGAGGTTGCGCGCTTCGAGGTGATCGACACCGGCGTGGGCATCGACCCCGGTGATCATGAGCGCATCTTTCTGCCGTTCGAGCGCAGCAGTTCGGGCCGTCGCGCGCAGGAGCCCGGCACGGGCCTGGGCCTGACCATCACGCGGCTGCTCACCGAGCTCATGGGTGGCGAGATTTCGGTGGAAAGCGCGCTCAACCACGGCAGCCGCTTTCAGGTGCGCCTGTACCTGCGCGAACTCACGGCCTTCGACAGCCATGCAGTGGAAGACCATCGGCGCCTCACGGGCTACGCCGGGCCGCGGCGCGAATTGCTGCTGGTGGACGACCAGCCCGAGCAGCGCCAGTTGCTCGCGGCCCTGTTGGTTCCGCTGGGCTTCGCGGTGCGCGAAGCCGCCAGCGGCCTGGAATGCCTGCAGGCCGTGCTGGGCAGCACGCCCGATGCAGTGCTGCTGGACGTCAACATGGACGGCATGGACGGCTGGGAAACCTGCCGCCAGCTGCGCGTGCTGGCGCCCCAGGGCTTGCCGGTGGTGATGGTCTCGGCCAACGTCTTCCATGACCAGGACCAGGTCGCGGCCAGCGGCTGCAGCGGCTTTGTGAGCAAACCGGTGGGCGAATCCGAATTGCTGGCACAGCTCGAGGCACATCTGCGCCTGCAATGGATCTACGAGGCCGAGCCGCCCTTTGCGTTGCCGTCTGTGGCCGCGGTGCCGGTGCGGCGCACGCTGAACGACGAATCGGTGGCGGAACTCACCTGGCTGGCCCGCATCGGTGACCTCGGTTCGCTGCGCCGCGGCATCGACCGCATCGAGGCCGAAAACGCTGCTTCACGCACCGAATGCGCACATCTTCGCGGCCTGCTGGACCAGGTCGATCTGGAGGGATTTCTCAAATGGTTGCGGCAGGACTAGATCAGATCCGCCTGGTCGTGCAGGTGGTGGACGACGCGCCCGAAACGCTGGGTTTTCTGGTGGTGGCACTGGAAACGGCTGGCTACTCGGTGCTGGTGGCGCGCAGCGGCGAGGCCGCGCTGGACAGCCTGGCGCTCGTGATCCCCGATGCCATCCTGCTCGACGCGATGATGCCCGGGCTGGACGGCTTCGAGACCTGCAGGCGCATCAAGCAACTGCCCGAGCGCGCGCACGTGCCCGTGATCTTCATGACGGCGCTATCGGAGACCTCGCACATCGTTGCAGGTTTCGAGGCCGGCGGCGTGGACTATGTGGTCAAGCCGGTCAAGATCGAGGAAGTCCTGGCGCGCCTGTCGGCCCATGTGCGCAACGCACGCGTCTCGCGCCTGGCCCAGGAGGCGGCCGATGTGGGCGGCCTGGGCGTGCTGTTGCTGGACGCGCGCCAGCGCATCGCCTGGCGCTCGCCCAAGGCGGCGGCGTGGCTGGCGAAGTTTGTCGCGGCGGATGCGGACGCGCTCGACGTGGCGCTGGCCGACTGCATGCGCCGGCGCGCAGCCACGGCGGCCGACACCCTGGTGCTCGGCCAACGTGGCGGGGAGGAACTCGCGATGCACTGGATCGGTAGCAGCGGCCTGGGCGAAACCATGCTGCTGCTCCAGGTGCGACCCGCGGCCGCCACACGCTCGCGCACGACCGAACTCACGCGCCGCGAAGCCGAAGTGCTGTCCTGGCTGGCCAAGGGCAAGACCAACCGCGACATCGCCGAGATCCTCGGAATGAGCCCGCGCACCGTGAACAAGCACCTTGAACACATCTACGCCAAGCTGGGCGTGGAGACGCGTACGTCTGCGGCAGCCGTGCTGGTGCACGAGACCGGTCCGGCACGGCCGGCGGGCACAGCCCGGTAGCGCCGCCCCTGACCCCTGTCACCGCACGGCCATGCAAGCGCGCATTGCCCTGTGCCAAGCCGCGCGCTAGCATCGCAGGAGTGGTTCGGATATCCGGGTCAAAGGATTCGCGCATGCCGTGGGCCGGCTTTCTTCTCTCTCGCTTCGTGCTGCTGCCGCTGGCGGCCTGCATGGGAGCGGGTGCGCAGGCAGTCGAGCTCGACGAGATCTACGACTGGGCGGTGCGGCATGGCTCGGCGCGGGCGACGCTTTCCGGGCCGGCGCTGGCGAAGTGGGTGAAGCTGAGCGGCACCCGTACGCCGGTGGTCTTGCAGGTCAGGGAACTGGAAAAGCTCGCACCGGCCGGCTGCTCGCGCCTCGCTGTGGCGGGAACGCAGCGTGACGTCCTGACGCCTGAGGGAAAACGCGGGCCACTGGAAGTCAACTGGGAGCTTGACTATTGCTCGGCGGCGCAAAGCCGCTCTGCTTCAGCCGATGGCGACCGCCGCAAATCCGAGGACTACTACGCGGGCTCCGTCACAGCCCACCGGCTGCGCAACCTGTCCCAGCTGGATGCAGGTTCGCATCGGCGCAAGCACTACGCCGACAAATCGATTGAACACGAGATGCGCGCGCTGGGCTATTGAGGGCCGGCCCTATGCAGCCCGCGCGCGCAGCGTGCGGCTGAGCAGCACGACCGGAATCAACCCGACCAGCACCAGTGCCAGCGAAGGCAGCGCGGCCTCGCCCAGGCGCTCATCGCGCGCGAGCTGGTAGGCGACGACGGCAAGCGTGTCGGAATTGAAGGGGCGCAGCACCATCGTGGCGGGCAGCTCCTTCATCACGTCGACGAACACCAGCAGGCCGGCGGCCGCGGCCGAGCGCTTGAGCAACGGCCAGTGCACGCGCGCTAGCAGGCCGAAGCCACCGGTGCCCAGCATGCGCGCGGAGTCGTCGAAGCTGGCAGGGATGCGCGCATAGCCGCTTTGCAGGGACTGCAGCGCCACTGCGCTGAACCGCACCAGATAAGCCCAGACAATGCCCAGCGCCGTGGCCGTCACCCAATAGCCCGCGCTGGCTTGCGGCATCGCGGCTTGCAGCCAGCCCACGGGCAACAGCAGCCCCACCACGATCACCGCGCCCGGCACCGCGTAGCCCAGGCCCACCAGGTGCGCGACGCCGCGTGTCACGGTGTCGGGCGCGCGGCGCAGGCTGAACGCCAGGCTCAATGCCAGCGCCACGGCCAGAACGGCGCTGATGGCGCCCAAGCGCACGCTTTGCAGTGCCCATTGCACGAAGCGGTCCCAAGGCAGCACCGACCAATCGGCGGCCAGCGGGCGCAGCATGAACAAGACCGGCAGCACGAATCCCATCAGCACCGGCAAGGCGCAAATGATCCACGCCGCCAGCGCCCGGCGCCCATGCAAGGCAATCGGCTGCGACTCGGCCGAGCCGGCGCGCGCGCCGCGCCCCACGACAAAGCGCATGCGCCGTTGTGCACGGTGCTCCAGCCCGAGAAGCAGCGCCACCACCACCAGCAGCATGGTGGCCAGCTGCGCGGCGGCCACGCGGTTGTCCATGGACAGCCAGGCCTTGTAGATGCCCGTGGTGAAGGTCTGGATGCCGAAATAGCTGGACACGCCGAAGTCGGCCAGCGTTTCCATCAGCGCCAGCGCCACGCCGGCGGCAATCGCCGGCCGCGCCAGCGGCATGGCCACGCGGCGGATGCGCCGGGAAAGCGGCGCACCGAGCAGGCGGGCCGCCTCCATGAGGTGGGCGGCGCGCTCGCTCAAGGCCGCGCGCGCCAGCAGGTAGACGTAGGGATAGAGCGAAAACGTGAACACCCAGGCGGCGCCGCCCACGCTGCGCACCTCGGGAAACACGCGGCCTTGCAGGCTGAAAGTGGCGCGCAGCCAGTTCTGCAGCGGCCCACTGAATTGCAGGAAGTCGGTGTAGGCATAGGCCACCACATAGGCCGGCATGGCCAGCGGCAGCAGCAACGCCCATTCGAACGTCTTGCGGCCGGCAAAGTCAAACAGCGTGACGGCCGCCGCAGTGCCGCTGCCAACGGCCGCCACCCCGATCGCCACCAGCACGCACAACAGCAGCGATGTCCAGGCGTAGTCGGGCAGCACGGTGCGGCTCATCTCCTGCAGAATCTGCGCGGACTGGCTGTCCCACTGCAGCCACGAGGCGAATACGGCCAGTACCGGCAAGGTCAGCGCGACAGCGAGCAAGAGCAGCAGGGCCTGCTGAAGGCGGCGTGATGGCATGCGATGTGGGGAGAGTGGGGAACCGGGGATGGATGAGATGCAAATGAGAATTGTAAGCATCTACAATCATCTCGATGTTCCTCGAAGTTTCCACGCTGCGCGTGCAGTACGCCAGCCGCGCCCAGCCCGCCGTGAACGATGTGTCGTTTGGCCTGGCCGCCGGCGAGATCGGCGTGCTGATCGGGCCCTCGGGCTGCGGCAAGACCACGCTGCTGCGTGCCGTCGCCGGCCTGGAGCCGGTCAGCGGCGGGGAGATCCGGCTTTCGGGCGAAGTGGTCGGCGCGGTCACCCACAGCGTTGCGCCGGAAGCGCGCCGCATCGGCATGGTGTTTCAGGACTATGCGCTGTTCCCGCATCTGGACGTGGGGCGCAACGTGGGCTTCGGCATCCATCATTGGCCGCGCGCCGAGCGCATCCGCCGGGTTGCCGAAGTGCTGATGCTAGTGGGCCTGGACGGCATCCAGCGGCGCTATCCGCACGAATTGTCCGGCGGCCAGCAACAACGCGTGGCACTGGCGCGCGCGCTCGCGCCGCAACCACAGCTGCTGCTGCTGGACGAGCCCTTTTCCAATCTTGACGTCGACCTGCGCGAGCGGCTGGCGCACGAGGTGCGCGGCATTCTGAAAGCAGCAAAGGCCACCGCCCTTTTCGTCACGCACGACCAGCTCGAGGCCTTTGCCATCGGCGACGCCATCGGCGTCATGCACGAAGGCCGCCTGCACCAATGGGACAACGCCTACACGCTGTACCACCGCCCGGCCACGCGCTTCGTGGCGGACTTCATCGGCCATGGCGTATTCACACCCGCGCAGATCAGCCGCAACGGCCATGGCGTGGTGGTGCACACGGCGCTGGGCGAGCTCAGCGACATGCAGGAATGCCCGCTGCCCGAGGCCTTTGCCGGCGGCGAGTGCGATGTGCTGCTGCGTGCCGACGACATCGTGCATGACGACAGCGCGCCGGTGAAGGCCGAGATCGTGCGCAAGGCGTTTCGCGGATCGGAGTTTCTCTACACGCTGCGCCTCAAGAGCGGCGAAATCGTGCTGGCCCATGTGCCCAGCCACCACGACCACAAGCTCGGCGAATGGATCGGGATCCGCACCGAAGTCGACCACGTGGTGACGTTCGAGCGCGATCCGCTCTGATCAGGCTTCCTGCTCGCGCAGCGCCTGCACCGCGTCACGCAGATCAGCGGTGAAGTGGCGCCGGTCGCGCCCCTCGGCCTGTTGCGGCTGGCCGAAGCGGACCACCGCCGTGATGCCCGGCGCCGCCAGGGTGCGCCAGATGGAGCCGAACAGCGTGTCGTCGCCGATGTAGCACGGCGCCAGGCTGGTCTGGCCGCTGCCTGTATCGATAAAGCGCAGGGCCACCGGCTGCACCGGAGCCTGCGCCGAGATGGCGGCCTGCACGAGATTGGCATGAAAGGGCAGCAGGCTCACACCGTCGCTCGTCGTGCCCTCCGGGAACACCGCCAGCACCTCGCCGCCGCGCAAACTCGCTGCCATATGGTGCACCACCCGCATCGCATCGCGACGCGATTCGCGCTCGATGTACAGCGTGCCCGCACCGGTGGCCAGGGTGCCGATCAGCGGCCATCGCTTCACGTCGGCCTTGGACACAAAGCGGCAATGCCGCGCCGCGTGCATGACCACGATATCGAGCCACGAAATGTGATTGGCCACCAGCAGCACCGGGCCTCCTTGCGGTGGCTGGCCGTGCACCGCCAGCGCAATGCCCAGCAAACGCAGCATCTCCTTGGCCCATGCCTGCACGCGCAGATCGCGCTCCAGCGGTGCCAGGCGCGGAAACCGCAGCTGTATCGTTGCGTAGCCAACCAGCACATGGGCCAGGCCGCGCAGCAGCCGCCACAGCGCTGACCCGAGCCTCACGCGTTGCGGCCCATGATCGCAGCGTCGTAGGCGACTTGCCCGCCGACCACGGTATGGCGCACCCTGCCTGGCAATTCGTAGCCGGCGAATGGCGTGTGCTTGCCCTGGCTCTTCAACGCGCCGGGCTCCACCACCCAGGCAGCCTGCGGGTCGAACACGCAGACATCGGCCACGCCGCCGACGACCAACTGGCCGACGCTGGCCTGCAGCGTGCCCAGCGACGTACCGAGCACACGGGCTGGCTCGCTGGTGAGCACGGCCAGCGCACGCATGAGGCCGATGCCGCTTTCCTGGCCCCATTTGAGCGCCAGGCCCAGCAGCAACTCGACACCGGTGGCGCCGGGCTCCGCCTCGGCAAAGGGCAGCGTCTTGGCGTCTTCGTCCACCGGCGTGTGGTCGGACACCAGCGCGTCGATGGTGCCGTCGGCCAGCGCCTCGCGGATGGCGTCGCGGTCGCGCTGCTGGCGCAGCGGCGGGTGCAGCCGGGCGCGGCTGTCGAAGTAGCCAATATCGACATCGGTCAGGTGCAGCGAATTGATGCTGACGTCGCAGCTCACATTCAAGCCGTCGTCCTTCGCCTGCCGCATCAGCGCCAGGCCAGCGGCGCTGCTCAGGCGGCACAGGTGAACGCGGGCACCGGTGCCACGCACCAGCTCGAAGATGGTGTGCAGCGCGATGGTCTCGGCCGCCACCGGCACACCGGAAAGGCCCATGCGCGTGGCCAGCGGCCCGCTGGCGGCCACGCCCTTGCCCAGGTGCAGCTCCTGCGGCCGCAGCCACACCGTGTAGCCGAAGGTGTTGGCATATTGCAAGGCGCGCTGCAGTACCTGCGTGTTGGCCAGCGGCACTTCGGCCTGGCTGAAGCCGACGCAACCGGATTCGGTCAGCTCGGCCATCTCGGTGAGCACCTCACCCTGCAGGTTGCGGGTCAAAGCGCCCAAGGGGAACACGCGCGATTGGTGCAGCTTCTCGGCCCGGAACTTGAGCATTTCCACAAGACCCGGTTCGTCCAGCACCGGATCAGTGTCGGGTGGGCACACCAGGCTGGTCACGCCGCCGGCGACCGCGGCCGCCATCTCGGATTCGAGCATGCGTTCGTGCTCATGGCCAGGTTCGCGCAGGCGCACGGCCAGATCCACCAGTCCCGGTGCCACGATGCAGCCTGAGGCGTCGATCACCTTGTTGGGCTGGAAATCGGGTGCGATTCTGTTGATCGCGATGATCCGGCCGGCAGCGATGGCGATGTCGCAGACTTCGTCGAAATTGGAAGCCGGGTCAATCACCCGGCCGTTCTTGATCAGTAGTTTCATGCGTGAACCTTAGCGCCTCATGCCTCGTTACCGGCCACGATCGACATCACGGCCATGCGCACCGCGATGCCGAACGTCACCTGCGGCAGGATGACGCTTTGCTTGCCGTCGACCACGGCGGAGTCGATCTCCACGCCGCGGTTGATCGGGCCTGGATGCATCACGATGGCGTCGGGCTTGGCCAGTTGCAGCTTCTCCGGCGTCAAGCCGAAGCTCTTGAAGAATTCCTGGCTCGAGGGCAGCAGGGCGCCGCTCATGCGCTCGTTCTGCAGGCGCAGCATGATGACGACGTCAGCGCCCTTGATGCCCTCCTCCAGCGTATGGCACACGCGCACGCCCATTTGCGCCATGTCGCCGGGCACCAGCGTCTTCGGGCCGACCGCGCGCACTTCGGCGCAACCCAGGGTAGTCAGAGCGTGGATGTCGGAGCGCGCCACGCGCGAATGCAGCACATCACCCACGATGGCAACGGTGAGGTTGGAGAAATCCTTCTTGTAGTGCCGGATGGTGTACATGTCCAGCAGGCCCTGCGTGGGGTGCGCATGGCGGCCGTCGCCGGCGTTGACCACGTGCACATGCGGTGCCACGTGCTGTGCGATCAGGTAGGGCGCACCCGATTCGCCATGGCGCACCACGAATAGATCAGCCGCCATCGCCGAGAGATTCGCGATGGTGTCCAGCAGCGACTCGCCCTTGGAGGCCGAAGAGCGGGCGATGTCCAGGTTGATGACGTCAGCCGAAAGCCGCGTGGCCGCGATCTCGAACGTGGTGCGGGTGCGCGTGGAGTTCTCGAAGAACAGGTTGAACACGCTTTTGCCGCGCAGCAGCGGCACCTTCTTGACCTCGCGGTCGCTGACGCTGACGAAGTTGGCCGCCGTGTCGAGGATGTGCGTGACGATGTCACGCGGCAGCCCCTCGATGGACAGCAGGTGGATCAGCTCGCCGTTCTTGTTGAGTTGGGGATTGCGTTTGTAAAGCATGCCTTAGGTTTGCTCCACATGAAAGCTGAAAACGCCGGCCGCATCGCGCGCCAGCGCCAGCAATTGCGTGGCCGGCAGCGCCACCCGGGCCGCGGCGAAATCGGGCTGCACGGGCAATTCGCGCCCGCCACGATCCACCAGCACCGCCAGGCGGATGTTGGCCGGGCGGCCGTAGTCAAAGAGCTCGTTCAGCACCGCGCGGATGGTGCGGCCGGTGTAGAGCACGTCGTCCAGCACCAGGATGTCGGCACCGTTCACATCGAACGGCAGCACGGTCTGGCCGCCAGCAGACAGGCCGCGCTGGGCGAAGTCGTCACGGTGCATGGCCGATGAAATGCTGCCGGGTGCGCCGGCGAGGCCCAGGTCCTTGTGCAGGCGCTCGGCCAGCCAGGCGCCACCGGACGTGATGCCGGCGAGCTGCGTCTGCGGCGTCCGCATCGCCCGTACCCCGCGCAACAGCTCGCGGTACAAGGCTTCGGCATCAAGATAAAGAGCCCCCACGCTTGCCACTGCGTGTGCTGCGCTGCCCCCCGAGGGGGCCGCAGTGCCTTGGGGCGGCCCGGCGTCACTGGGAGTACTCAAGTAATGCTCCTTAAAAACTGTTCAAGAATGATGCAGGCCGACGCTGCATCGGCATCCTTCGCGCCGCCGGAAAGCGCCTCGGTGGTGGAGTAGCGTTCATCTACCTCATACACCGGCAAACGAAAACGGCCGTGCAGCTGGCGGGCGAATTTTCGCGCCCGCACGGTATTCTCGTGGCTTGCGCCGTCCGGGTGAAAGGGCACGCCGACCACCAGCGCATCAGGCTGCCATTCGCGGATGCGGGCTTCGATCTGCGCAAAGCGCGCATCGCCCCCCTCGGCCTTGATGGTGGGCTGCGGCTGAGCGCTCTTGAGCAGGCGGTTTCCCACGGCCACGCCGGTCCGCTTGGTACCGAAATCGAAAGCCAGAAATGTTTGAAGTTGAGGTGGTGGGTCGGTGGCAGCCACAACGCTCATGCGTGCCCCGCATCGGGCGACAGCATCCATGACTGCAATCCCAGCAGGCCCATGGCCTTCTCGTAGCGCTGCTCGACCGGCGTGTCGAATATCACCGTCAGGTCCGCACCCACGGTGAGCCAGCTGTTTTCAGCCAGCTCGGACTCCAGCTGCCCCTCACCCCAGGCTGAATAACCAAGCGAGACCAGGACCTTGCGCGGGCCGGCGCCGGTGGAAATGGCTTCCAGCACGTCCTTGGAGGTGGTCATTTCCAGGCCGCCCGGAATCATCATGGTGGATGCGTAGATGGATTCGTCCGTCGGCGCATCGGCCGCCAGCATGGCTTCATGGAGCACAAAGCCGCGCTCGGTCTGAACCGGGCCGCCCTGGAACACCGGTGCCTCCGTCAGGTCGTCGCGCCGCAGGGGCAACTCCACCTTTTCAAACAGGCGCTTGAGATTGATGTCGCTGGGTTTGTTGATGACCAGGCCGAGCGCGCCGCGCTGGCTGTGTTCGCACAGGTAGACCACGCTTTTCGCAAACGCCGCGTCCTCCATCCCGGGCATCGCGATCAGGAAATGATGCGTCAGGTTGATGGGATCGGAATGGTCGGCCATGGCGTCAATTTTAACCCCGCCACTGCGTAAAAAAGCGCCGCTTGGGCAAGCCGGCCGCCGGTAGCCATCGGCTATCGGCGGCTGTGACGGGATCAGGCCGCGGTGACTTCGCTGCTGGTGTAGCGCCGTACCAGGCTCAGCAGCTCTTCTTCAGAATAGGGCTTGCCAAGATAGTGGTCCACGCCCAGCTCGATGGCATGCTCGCGGTGCTTCTCGGCAATGCGCGAGGTGATCATGATGATGGGCAGGTGCTTCATCTGCGCATCGCCGCGGATGTTGCGCGCAAGATCGAAGCCGTCCATGCGCGGCATTTCAATGTCAGACAGCACCACCGCCGGCATTTCTTCCTGCAGGCGCTCCAGTGCCTGCAGGCCGTCGGCTGCCAGCGAAACGCGATAGCCCTCGCGCTGCAGCAAACGCTGCGTGACGCGGCGCACCGTGATGGAATCGTCCACCACCAGGATCAGCGGAATCTGGTTGGCAACCGGCAGGGCCGGCATGGCAACCGCGCCGCCGGCGCCCGCCGCGCCGGCCTCTGCGGCGCGAACTTCGGTCAGCTGGCGCGCATGTTCGCCGTACACCGCGGCCAGGGCTACCGGGTTGTAGACCAGGACCACCGCGCCGGACGCCAGTACCGACATGCCGGCCAGGCCCGGCAGGCGCGACAACTGCGGCCCCAGGTTTTTCACCACGACTTCCTGATTGCCCAGGACTTCATCGACGTGAACCGCCAGACGCTGTGCGGCACTGCGGAAAAGAATGACCGGATGTGCCTTGGAAGGCGGCTCGGCACTGCGGCCCGAGACCTGCAGCAGCGCACCCGCCCAGAAGAAGGGAAGCTTCTCGCCGCCGTATTCGTACCAGCCGTCGCGGTAGGCCTGCTCCAGCTCCGCAATCGGTGTGCGGCGCACCATTTCCACCACGCTGGCTGGTACGCCCACTGCCAGCTCCCCGGCGCGCAGCATCACCACCTGCGTCACGGCGGTTGTCAGCGGCAGCACCAGCTTGAAGTTGCTGCCTTGGCCGAAAACGCTGGACGTCTCGATGCGGCCACCCAAGGCGTTGACTTCGGAGCGCACCACGTCCATGCCGATGCCACGCCCGGACAGTTCGGTGACGGTGGCTGCCGTGGAGAAGCCGGGCATGAAAATCAGGTCAGCGGCTTCTGCGTCCGGGATTTGCGCACCGGCCGGCGCAAGCCCCTGGGCGACCGCCTTTTGCCGGATGCGATCCAGGTCCAGGCCCGCGCCGTCGTCGCGGAACTCGACCGAGACGTCATTGCCTTCATGGTGCAGCCCGATGGTGATCGTGCCGGCTGCGGGCTTGCCCGCCGCCTGGCGCGTCTCGGGATTTTCAATTCCATGTGCCACGGCGTTGCGCAACAGATGCTCGAAGGCCGGCGTCATGCGGTCCAGCACGCCGCGGTCCATTTCAATCGCGCCGCCGGTGATGTCGAGCTTGACCTGCTTGCCGGCGTCCTTCGCGGCCTGGCGCACCACCGCATAGAGGCGCTCCGAGATTCCTTCGAACTCCACCATGCGGATGCGTAGCAGATCGCGCTGCAGCTCGCGTGCCTGGCGCCCCTGCGCCAGCAAGTCATCTTCCGTGCCTTCCACGCTGCGCTGCAGGTTGCGCTGCACGGTGGCCACGTCGTTGACCGATTCGGCCATCATGCGGGTCAGTTCCTGCACGCGGGTGAAGCGGTCGAATTCCAGCGGATCGAAGCCGGCGGCCGAGTCACGCGTCAGCGCCATGCGCGATTGCATCTGCGACTCGGCCTGCAATTCGATGTCACGCAATTGATGGCGCAGGCGGTCCAGGTTGCCGCTGAGCTCGCCCAGCGAGCCGCGCAGCTGGCTCACGTGCTCTTCCAGGCGCGAGCGCGAGATCATGACCTCGCCGGCCTGGTTGACCAGGCGGTCCAGCAACTGCGAGCGCACGCGCACGGACTGGTTCGAAGTCTGGCGCAACGGGGCCAGCGCATGCGTCAGCGGCACGCGGATGGGCGCGCGTACGGGCGCTGCCGCGGCATCCGCGGCCGGCGCCTGCCCCTCTACCTGCGCCGCATCGGATACGGCGGAAACGGCGGCGAGAGCGGACAGGGGCACCACCACGGGGCCTCCGTCCTGCACTTGCGCGCTGACCGATCGCAAGCCATCCAGGTTGGCTTGCAAGGCATCAAAACGCGTAAGCAACGGCTCGATCAGCGAGGGATGCGGCGCGTGCGTGTCCAGGTGCTCGATCGCCGATTCCATGCGGTGGGCCTGCTCGCCCAGGCGCATCGCTCCGGCCAGCCGGGCGCTGCCCTTGAGGGTATGCAGGGCGCGCAGCACCTCACCGCGTGCGCCTTCGTTTTCGGGCCGGGCGTGCCACTGGCGCAGGGCGCCGCCGAGCTGCGGCAGCAGCTCCATCGCCTCTTCCTCGAAGATGGGGAACAGATCGGGATCGATGACATCGACCACATCGATATCGTCATCCACGCCCGTATCGGCCGGCGTTGCCAGCTCGGTCGGAAGAATGGTGCGCGCGGGCTCGGAAATCGGCCCATGCGGTACCGGCACGGATTCGGCTTCAGGGTGCGCCGCGGCAAGTTCTTCGGTTTCGAGTTCTTGAACCTCGATATCCGTGAGTGCCATCGGCTCGCGTTCGTCGCCAGCGTCCTGCGCGTCCTCGGGAATCAAGGTGTTCGCCTCGGTCTCAAGCACTTCCTTGAGCGCCTGCACGACACCCGGATCCGGCTCCTTCAGGAAGCCAGCGGCAAATTGGTGCAGCAGGCGCCGCACATCTTCGGCGGCATTGACAAAGGCCTTGGCTTGCTCCGGCGTGCCGTGCGGCTGCAGCTGCACATGCTGCAAAGCGTGTTCGAGTGTGCGCGCCATGTCCGACAAGGCAGTAAACCCGACCGTCGCCGAGCTGCCGGCCAGCGAATGCGCCAGCGCCACCGTGGAATCGGCCACTGGCTGGTGCAGCTCCAGCGCCCATTCGGTGGCTTCGGTCAGCAGGCGGCGCGACCATTCGTCCGCCTCGTTGAGGTAGACGTTGTAAAGCGGGATACCGATGCGCAGGGTGCCGATGACCTTGACCATGTCGTCGCGCTCGGCGTCTTGCGCATCGACAGACTGGTCTTGTGCCGCGGGCTCAGGCTCGGCCTGTGCCACCGGCTCCTCGGCCATCGCCGGCTCCGGTGGTTGCGCACTCTCCACGGACGCTGCGATCGCTTGCGCCATGACGGCACCCAGGTCCATCGCGGGCAGCGATTCATCCATCAGGACAGGCGTTTCGGCTGGCACTTCGTCGACCGATGCGAGCGGCTCCACCGGCAGGTCCAGATCCCAATCCAGGCTCGCGAATTGATCCGGCGGCAAAGCCGTTGGTGCAGCCGCTTCTTCCACAGAGGCCTCGCCTGGCTGCGTGGGCTGCGCCGGGCTTGGCTCATCCGGCAAGCCGAAGTCGAAGTCGGTGAGGTTCAGGTCCTCGGCTGCCTTTTGGGCGGCGGCATCCGGCGAGCGCGAATCCGCGAAAATCTGCGTGGATTCAAAGCCGTGCCGGTCCTCCTCGTCGATTTCCGGCATGGCCAGCGAGTCCAGCAGCGCAACCGTTGGCGCCTCTGCCTCAACCGGCACCGCAGGCGCTTCGATGATGGTGGTCGCCATCCCCGCGTCGGCATCGGCGCCGGGCAAAATCAAATCAACCAGGCGTTGCTCAAGGCGCAGCGCATCAGCCGCGGCGCGAAATGGTGCCGCAGACCAGCCCGTATTGGTGCGGGCCGCGATATCTTCGACCCAGCGGCCCAGGCCCAGCAAGGCATCGCCCGAGAGCTGGAGCAATGCTGTGCCCACCGGCTTCTGTTCGGCCAGCCAGGCATTGAGCAATTGCTCCATGGACCACGCAGCCTCGCCAAAACCGTTCAAGCCGACCATGCGCGAACTGCCCTTCAAGGTATGGAAGGCGCGGCGCAGGGTCGTTTGCTCGGTCAGGTTCGAAGGCTCGTTGCGCAGGGATTCGATCGAGGCCAAGCCGGTCTGGACCACTTCGCGCGCTTCTTCCAGGAAGATGTCGCGCAGCTCTTCGTCCTCGATGTCTGCGTCTGCTGCAAGTGCAGGGGCCGGCGTCGGAGCAGGAGCGGGTGCCGGTGCGGCCACGGTTGCGGCCACAGGTTCGGCAAGCGGCGTCGGCGCAGCTTCCGGCGTGGGCGCCGCCGCTTCGATGGACGGCAGCTGGGCTGCTTCGGCCTTCGGCGCCGCAGCATCCGCCACCGGGGTCTGGCGGCCCATCAAGACCTTGAGTTCGCCTTGCTCCTCATCGTAGACAAAGAGCTTTTTCGCCAATGCACGCTGGTAGTTCAGCATGTCCACGAGGAAGCCCAAGGCGCCCAGGCTGTTTCCCAGCTTCTCGAAGATGGCGGTTCGCTGGGAATCGTCGCCGGTTTCCTCCACCAGGAAGCGGTCTACGCTGTCACGCATCCGCATCATGGCGTGCGAAGCTTGATCCAGACCGAGGACCGACAGCACGCCGCGCATCTGGGACAACTGGCTGGGTACGCCGCTGAGCGGCCCCTTGTCTTGCGGATCGCGGAAAAACTGGTCGAGCGACTTTTCGACATCGCCCAAGGTGGCGCGCAGTTCCTCGACCACGCTGCCCATGGTCTGGCGGTCGCTGACGCGGCGGTACAGCTCCTCCATCCAAGATTCCAGCGGCTCGGACTCGCCGCCGCCGCGCACCCGGTCCAGCCGCTCCGCAAGCCGCGTGGCACGCGTGGCCATTTGCGCGTCGGCTGGATCCAGGTCTTCGTAGGCGGCCTGGAGGTAGAGCACCGCGGTCGCCACTTCCATGGCCAGCGGCGCGGCCGGGGGCTCGCCGGAGCGCACTGTCGCGTCGACCGCCTGGGTCAGCGCCCGCGCCAGCTCGCCGCTGTCGGGCTGCAGCTTTTGCAGCGAGTCGCACACCAGGTTGAACTGGTCCGCCGACGCCTTGAGCTTGTGGGTGTCGCCGCCGGCCAGGGCCGACCAGGTCTCGGTTGCCGTGGCAATGCGCTTGCGCGCCTGCACCAGCAAAGCCGGATCGAAGCGGCCGAAGCGCCGCGCCTCATAGTCGACCGGCTGAAAACGCGTCAGCCCATAGGCCTCGCGCACAGCCGAGAGCGTGGGTGCTTCGCTGGCCTGCGGGGCCACGGCCTGGGAACAAAAGAAAAGCAGATCCTGCAGCAGGCGTTCGGACGCGGCCTCGTCGCCACGCGCCAGCATCGTGTACTGCAGCAGGATGCGCGAGGCAACACGCTTGACATACACGTCGGAAGGCAGCAAGCCCAATCCGAGCGCCTGGAAGAACGCGGCACAAACCTTCCAGAACGCGGCGGCTGCCTTGTCCGTTTGCGCCGCGGCCAGCCCCAGGGCGATCTGGTGGATCTCGCGGGCGGACGCCACGTCCCCGGTTTTGACGACGCGCAGCACCGCCTGGTCAAGACGCGACCGAACGGCCGGCCCATACGCCAACGGCGCTTCGGCCCCCTGCAACTGCGGGTCGGCAACACGCCGTTCCTGGGGCCACAGATCGGCCGGGTGCACCTTGTCCGTGCCAACCAGCTCCTGCACATCCTTGTACTGCGGAAACAGCGCCACCGGCGACACGGGCTTGCCGGCGAGCACATTTTCAAGATATTCGATGAGCGCGAACCCCGCGCGCTCGATCTTGCCCACGGCCTCCTCGTTGCAAAGCTCGGGCCGCAGCGCAAAGTTCTGCGCCGTGGTTTCCATGGCCCGCAGCAGTCGCGCCGGGTATGCCAATCCGACCATCTCCAGAGCGCCCAGCGCCTGATGCAAGTGCTGGCGCGCAAGGCGCAACTGGCTGACATCCAGCGCCGCACCTTCGGTGCCGCGCGCGGACTCGGCCTCGCGGATAAAACGACGCAAGGCCTTGACCGCGGTCTCAAGTGACTTGCGCAGTTCATCCAGCACCCAGGCCAACGGCCCGAGGTCGTTGTCCGCGGTATCCAGGTCTACGGCGCTTTCGGTGGTTTGCATGGAGGAATAATCCCGTGCTGCCAATGGTTACGAGCAGAAGGCTTCAGGCGATCTTGAACCGCGACACCGACTGGCGCAGTTCCTCGGCCATGCGCGACAGTTCGCGCACCTGCTGCGCGGTGGACCGCGTGCCCTCGCCGGTCTGCTCGGTCACCGCAAAGATGTGCTGGATGTTGCCGGCCACTTCGTTGGCAAGTTCGGCTTCGCGGAACGTGGACTTGGAGATCAACTCGATCAGCTCGGCGAGCCGGCGCGACACGCGGTCGATTTCGGTGAGTGCGGTACCTGCGCTGTCCGACAGGCGCGCCCCCTCGACCACACCCTGCGTGGAACGTTCCATGGCCGCCACGGCGTCCTGCGTGTCGGTCTGAATGGTCTTCACCAGCGCGGAGATCTGCCGCGTAGCGTCGGCCGAACGCTCGGCCAGCCGCTGCACTTCCTCGGCCACCACGGAGAAGCCGCGACCTGCCTCGCCGGCGGATGCGGCCTGGATGGCGGCATTCAGCGCCAGCACGTTGGTCTGCTCGGTAATGTCGGAAATCAGCTCGGTGATTTCACCAATCTCCTGCGAGGACTCGCCCAGGCGCTTGATGCGCTTGGAGGTTTCCTGGATCTGGTCGCGGATCGAGTTCATGCCCCCGATGGCGTTTTGCACGGCTTGCAGGCCCGAGTCGGCCGCGTGCAGCGATTGACGGGCCACCGAAGCAGATTCCTGCGCCTGGCTGGACACTTCGTTGATGCGCGAAGCCATGTCCAGCACGGAACGGCCGGTTTCGCGAATTTCCCGCAGCTGCTCGGTCGAAGCGGCGAGCAGCTCGGTCGAGGTGCTGTCCACCTGCGCTGTGGTTTGCGCCACGCGCGTCGCGGTGTTCTGCACGTTGCCTACCAGCATGCGCAACTCTTCCACCGTGTAGTTCACCGAGTCGGCGATGGCGCCGGTGATGTCTTCGGTCACCGTCGCCTCTTGCGTCAAGTCGCCTTCGGCCACGGTCTGCAACTCGTTCATCAAGCGCAGAATAGCCGCCTGGTTGGCGTCGTTGACGCGCTTGGCCTCGTGCTCCTGGTTCTCGGCCTGCAGCCGCTGCTGCTCGGCAATACCCTGGCGCTTGCGGCTGTCTTCCACCTGCACAAACGCCAGCCCACCCGCGCACAAAAGCGCAAACGCCGCGGCAAGCGCCAGCGTGACGGCCGGACCGATGCCCAAGCCGGTCTGCGATGAGAGTTTGCCTTGCAGCTCTTCCAGGTTGCGGCGCAATGGCTCGCTGTCGGCAACGATCGCCGTCTGCGCCTCGCGGGCCGCCACGATGCCCTGCAGGTTGCTCAGGATGGCCCCCGCCTGGCTGCGCGTCTGCTCGTAGAGCTTGGTCAAGGCCTCCAGGCGCTCACGCGTTTGCGCATCTTTCGAACCGGCAAGACGCAATTCCGGGCTGCCATCGCGCAAGCCCTGGGCAATTTCCTTGAACGAATTCAAGTCCTTGCCCAACAGGAACACCGCCTCGGGGCTGACGCCCTCCATGGTCTGGAATTCGTTGGCCGATTTGCCGATGCGCTGGGTCAGCATCACCAGCTGGCCGGCCGCAGAAATCTCGGGGGCCGACGCGTTCTGCTGCAGCTTGAACGAGGAAATG
This sequence comes from Burkholderiaceae bacterium, assembly GCA_035476635.1. Lineage (GTDB taxonomy): Bacteria > Pseudomonadota > Gammaproteobacteria > Burkholderiales > Burkholderiaceae_C > DATILI01. The sequence goes on from DATILI010000109.1 coordinate 32,284, forward strand.
GTTTCCGCAATTTCCAGCAGATCGGACGACTGACGGTTGATGGTGCGCAGCGCATTGCTCACCTGCGTCAGGATTTTCTCCTGGCCCATCACGGTCTTGGCATTGCGTTCGGCGCGCTCCATGAGGGGCGTGATCTTTTCCAGGTCGGGTTCATAGCTGGCGCCCAGGGAGTTCAGGCGCAAGTCGTCGTCCCCGTCCTTGAGCCCACGCACGGTTCTGGCCAGGACGCCGGCGCTCTGCGCCACGTCGGGAAACGCCTGCGGGCTGCCCACGAGCGCTTGCGAGACCGATTTGGCAAGGCGCTGCGACTGCATCAGCGACTGGCCGGTGGCGGCCAGCTGCTGGGCCACCTTGTCCGCCTGCCTGAATGCATAAATAGCGACCCCCGCCAATATCACCAGGGCAATCACCAGCAGCGTGGACAAGAACTTGCGGTGCTGGCCGATGGTCCGCGCGCCCAGGAAGGGCAGCGAGACCGTTTCTTGCGGCCCCAGCGGTTGCACGGGCTCTTCGCGATTCTCCGAATAGTTTCCGATCTTGGTCTCACCGGTATGCAGAATCGAGATGGAGGGATCCGCGCCGATGTCGATCGATGCCGTCGATGCCGGCTGCAAGGTCACATCGGGCATCCCCGTGCTGAGGCCGGCATCCCGCCCGGAAGGCTTCTTCTGGCCAAACAGTTTTCCGATTTGAGCGACAACGGACATAGACGACCTCGGTTATGGACTCAAGCACTGATGCTGAGAAATTCGGAAGATTGCGAGAGCAACTGGAGATTGATTTCCTGCCAGTGCACGCCCTTGGCATCCACATAGACATGGCCGAAATACGCGGGCGAGCCTTCCGGCGCCTCGATCGAGGCGGCAAACGCTTCTACTCCGCGAAGGCCCGACAAGCGCTGAACCAGCAGGGCGCAATTCACTTCTAGCGCTGCATTGAGCGCCAGCAGGCTGGCGTCGGACGGTGCGGTGCGCTGCGTTTGCTGCGAAGGCCCTCCGCTGACAAACGCCGCGAGATCGATCACGCCAAACAGCCCGCCGCGCAGGTTGGCCACACCGAGGAACCACGGCTGGGTATAAGGCACGGCCTGCACGCTGCCCCAGGGGAAAATCTCCCCGGACTGGCTCAGCGGAAACAAATAGCGCTTGCCACCCGACTCGACTGCGAGCCACGAAACCGACTGGCCTTCATTTCGGGCGGCCTGCAAGCGGCTCGCCAGACGACTCTGCAGCTCTCGTAGGGCTTCGCGGTTTGCCATGGGTGTTGATGAAACCTCAGCTCAATGCGTTGATCTTGGCTTTTAATTCCGCGGCGTCCACCGGTTTGGTGATGTAGTCGCGCGCGCCCTGACGCATGCCCCAGACGCGATCCGTCTCCTGGTTCTTGCTCGTGCACATGATGATGGGAATATTCGCATACTGCGGATCCCGGCTGATGGCGCGCGTCAACTGAAATCCATTCTGCCCCGGCATGACCACGTCCATCAGGATCAGGTCGGGCTTTTCCTCGGCCAGCCGACGAAAGGCTTCTTCGGCGTTCTCGGCGGTCCGGACCTGCATGCCGCTTTTATGCAACAGGTCGGTCAAATACAACAATTCCGTCTTGGAATCATCCACGATCAGCACCTTCTGGATGGGCATTACGTCGCTCCTTGCGTGTCGGCGCCGAACTGCTGAACGGCCTGCAACAGTTGGTCCTTGGTGAAAGGCTTGGTCAAATAATCCTGGCAACCCACCATGCGCCCGCGCGCCTTGTCGAACACCCCGTCCTTGGACGAAAGCATCACCACCGGCGTGGCGGCAAAACGGGCGTTGCGCTTGATGATGGCGCAGGTCTGGTAGCCATCGAGCTTGGGCATCAGGATGTCGCAGAAAATCAACTGCGGCTGATAGTCGTTGACTTTGGCCAGCGCATCGAAACCGTCGTCGGCCAGCAGGACTTCATGCCCGCCCTGCTTCAGAAAGATTTCGGCGCTGCGCCGGATGGTATTGCTGTCGTCCACTACCAGGACTTTGAAGCTTCTTCCGGTCGTACTCACGTGATGCCGCTCCTCGGTGACGGTGACAACGCTGGCGAGAGCAGCGTTCTAAATCTGAACCATCTCGAAATCTTCCTTGCGGGCACCGCATTCGGGGCAGGTCCAATTCATGGGCACGGCGGCCCAAGCGGTCCCGGGCGCGATGCCGTGGTCAGGCGCACCCGCAGCTTCGTCGTAGATCCATCCGCAAATCAAACACATCCAAGTCTTGGTATCGGTCACAGCTTAAAGGGCCTTCGAATAGAATGCAACGATTGTATCGACTCGGCATGTTTCACCGGCGCGCCGCAGCCCTCACATACGCCGAAACTGGCCTATGACCAACCCCACTCCTCCCGACTCCCCAACCAGCTCTTCGGCCGACGCGCAAGACGACGATGCAGGCCCCGCATGCGTGATGGTGTTCAACGCCAGCGACCCCTCCGGATCGGGCGGCCTGGCCGCCGACATCACAGCCGTCGCCTCGGTCGGCGGCCATGCCTTGCCGGTGGTCACCGGCGCCTATGCGCGCGACAGCGGCGAAGTCTTTGACCACTTTTCCTTCGATGAAGAAGCGGTGGCCGAACAGGCGCGCGCCGTGCTGGAAGACATCCCGGTGCAGGTGATCAAGGTCGGGTTCGTGGGCTCCCCGGAGACCCTGAGCACGATTGCCGAGATCGCTGCCGATTACGCCGACGTGCCACTGGTTGCCTATATGCCCAACCTCGCATGGTGGGACGAGAGCCAGATTGATCTGTACCTGGATGCGTTTCGCGAGCTGGTGCTGCCGCAGACCACGGTGTTGGTCGGAAACCACAGCACCTTGTGGCGCTGGCTGCTGCCGGACTGGAGCAGCGAGCGCAGCCCGACCCCGCGCGACATCGCCAAGGCTGCCGCCGACATGGGCGTGCCCTACACCCTGGTGACCGGCATACCCCTGCCGGATCAGTTTGTCGACAACGTATTGGCCTCGCCGCAAACGGTCCTGTGCAGCGAGAAGTTCGAACTGTTCGAAGCCGTATTTTCCGGCGCCGGCGATACGCTGTCTGCGGCACTGGCCGCCCTGATTGCCAACGGCACCGATCTCGCCGCGGCCACCAGCGAGGCCCTGCACTACCTGGACCGCTGCCTGGACGGCGGCTTTCGTCCCGGCATGGGCAATATCGTGCCCGACCGCATGTTCTGGGCCCAGCCCGGTGAAGACGACGATGACGAGGCGGCGCAAAGCGAACCCGCAGCCAGCGTTGCCGATCCCTTTGTATTGCCTCCCCATGAAACCAAGCATTGACCACAACCATCAGCTGTTCGAGCGCGCCAGAAAAGTCATCCCCGGCGGCGTGAATTCGCCGGTCCGCGCATTCAAGGCCGTTGGCGGCACGCCGCGCTTCGTGCAGCGCGCGCAAGGCGCCTACTTCTGGGACGCCGATGGCAAGCGCTACATCGACTACATCGGTTCCTGGGGTCCGATGATCCTGGGCCATGGCCACCCGGCGGTTGTCGAGGCGGTACAGAAGGCCGTGCTCGAAGGCTTCTCCTACGGTGCGCCTACCGAGCGCGAAATCGAGCTGGCCGAAGAAATACTGCAGCTGGTGCCGTCCATGGAAATGCTGCGGCTGGTCAGCTCAGGCACGGAGGCGGCCATGAGCGCCATCCGCCTGGCGCGCGGCGCCACGGGCCGCAATATGCTGATCAAGTTCGAAGGCTGCTACCACGGGCATGCCGATGCCTTGCTGGTCAAGGCCGGCTCGGGCCTGGCGACTTTCGGTAATCCGACCAGCGCCGGCGTCCCCGCCGAAGTGGTGAAGCACACCATGGTGCTCGAATACAACAACCTGGCCCAGTTGGAAGAGGCTTTTACGCTGCACGGTGCGCAGATCGCGTGCCTGATGATCGAACCGATCGCCGGCAACATGAACTTCGTGCGCGCCAGCCTGCCGTTCATGAAACGCTGCCGCGAACTGTGCAGCCAACACGGCGCCTTGCTGGTTTTCGACGAAGTCATGACCGGCTGCCGTGTCGCCCTGGGCGGCGCGCAAAGCGTCTATGCCAAGGCCATTCCCGGATTCGCACCTGACATGACCGTGCTGGGCAAGGTCATCGGCGGCGGCATGCCGCTGGCGGCGTTCGGCGGTTCGCGCGCCGTAATGGAGCAGCTCGCCCCCTTGGGCCCGGTCTACCAGGCGGGCACCTTGTCGGGCAATCCGGTTGCAACCGCTTGCGGCCTGGCCACCTTGCGCGAAATACGCAAGCCCGGTTTTTTCGAGGCGCTTTCGGCTTCCACCCTGTCATTGGTGGAGGGCTTGAAAGACGCCGCACATGCGGAAGGCGTTGCCATTTGCGCCGACTGCGAAGGCGGCATGTTCGGATTCTTCCTGCTCGACACGCTGCCGCAGAACTACACCCAGGTCATGAAAAGCGATGGCGCGCGGTTCAACCGCCTGTTCCATGGCCTGCTTGAGCGCGGCGTCTACCTGGCACCAGCGCTTTACGAAGCGGGATTTGTCAGCGCGGCGCATACCGCGCAAGATATCGCGCAGACCGTGGAAGCCGCGCGCGAGGTATTTCGTTCGCTGCAAAATTAGGAGCAAACTGCGCCCGCGTGGCTTGGCAAGCGCTTCGCTTTACCAAATTTTTACTGCGCGGTCGGCCAAAATGCACACTCCGAGCGTTTAACTGGTTAGCTTTTGGGGCGATCGTGTTGAAAACCCGACCCAAACCACTAGACTTTACGGATGCCTGAGGCATTCCTACGAGGCTTACCATGCGCAAGATCCTTCTTCTCGGTGTTCTCTCCCTCTCCGCCGGCCTATGCGCCGCTCAGGAAACGGGCCGAGTCCTCTCATCCACGCCGGTCGTCAGCCAAGTCGGCGTTCCGCGCCAGGTCTGTAGTACCGAGCCGGTGCTCATGCAATCGCCCAAGTCGGGCGCGGGCGCCTTGGTCGGCGCCATCGCCGGCGGCGCAATGGGCAACGCAATCGGCAACGGCAGCGGTCGCGCGGCAGCCACCGTTCTCGGTCTATTCGGTGGCGCCATCCTTGGCGACCGCATCGAAGGTGGCGGACAGCCGCAAGTGCAGCAGGTCCAGCAATGCTCGACCCAGACGTTCTACGAAAACCGGACCGTCTCCTACAACGTGGTCTATGAGTATGCGGGCAAGCAGTATTCCGTGCAGATGCCCAATGATCCGGGCCCCTATGTGCGACTGCAGGTTACCCCCATCGGCTCCACGCCACCGCCGCCTGCGCCGGTGGTGAGCAACACCTACGTCCAACCAATGGTCTCGGAAACGAGCTACACGGAAGCCGCGCCAGTGGCGGCCTATCCTGCTTACACCACCACTTATCCGGCTTATCAGCCCTACCCCTACTACCGTGGTTACGCGCCGATCGGGTTGAACTTCAGCTTCGGCTATGTCCACCGCAGTGGCGGCCATCGCCACTGGCGATAGGCAGCAGATTTCAGTGCCGGAAGTGACGCACGCCTGAGAACACCATGGCCACGCCGCGCTCATCCGCGGCATCTATCACTTCCTGGTCCCGCATGCTGCCGCCGGGCTGAATGACGCAGCTGGCGCCGGCATCGACCACGACATCCAGGCCATCGCGAAACGGAAAGAACGCATCGCTCGCCACGGCCGTACCCGAAAGCGACAAGCCGGCGTGCTGTGCCTTGATGCTGGCGATGCGCGCGGAGTCGAGCCGGCTCATCTGGCCCGCGCCGACACCCATCGTCATTCCGTCCTTGCAAAATACGATCGCGTTGGACTTGACGTACTTTGCGACCTTCCAGGCGAACAGCAAATCCTGCAACTGCTCTGGCGTGGGCGATTTCTTCGTCACCACTTTCAGGTCAGCCAGAGTGAGCTCCTTGTTGTCGGACGTCTGCATCAGCAAGCCCGAGCCGATGCGCTTCACGTCCACCGCGTTGCGCCCGTTGTCCCAATCGCTTGCTCCGCCCGGGGGCATATCGATTTGGAGGATGCGCACGTTGACCTTGCTCTTGAACACCTCCAGCGCTTCGGCCGTGAAACCGGGGGCCATCAGGACTTCGACAAACTGCTTGGACACCACCTGCGCGGCCGCGCCATCGAGCGTGCGATTAAAGGCGATGATGCCGCCGAAGGCCGAGGTCGAGTCGGTCTTGAAGGCCTTGCCATAAGCCTCCAGCGGATCCTTGCCCACCGCCACGCCGCAGGGGTTGGCGTGCTTGACGATCACGCAAGCCGCTTCCTCAAAGCTCTTGACACATTCCCAGGCCGCGTCGGCATCGGCGATGTTGTTGTAGGAGAGTTCCTTGCCCTGCAATTGCTTCGCCGTCACGAGCGAGCCGGGCGCCGGGTAGAGGTCGCGATAGAACGCGGCCTGCTGGTGCGGGTTCTCGCCGTAGCGCAAGTCCTGCAGCTTGACGAAGCGGCCGTTGGCCTGGGCCGAGAACAGCGCGTGGCTACCGTCTTCCTGGATGCGCGAGAGGTAGTCGCTGATCGCGGCGTCGTAGTTGCTGATGCGATTGAAGGCGGCAACCGAGAGCGCGAACCTGGTCTTGTCCGACAGCTTGCCCGCCGTCTTGAGTTCGTCCACCACGGTGGCGTACTGCGAGGCGTCGGTGAGCACGCCCACGTCCTTCCAGTTCTTCGCGGCGCTACGCACCATGGCAGGACCGCCGATGTCGATGTTCTCGATCGCGTCTTCCAGCGTGCAGCCGGACTTGGCCACCGTCGCCTCGAACGGATAGAGATTGACGATCAGCAGGTCGATCGTGTCGATGCCGTGCGCCTTGAGTGCCGCCATGTGCTCGGGCACATCGCGCCGCGCGAGCAGGCCGCCATGCACTTTGGGATGGAGCGTCTTGACGCGGCCATCCAGCATCTCGGGAAAGGCCGTGACCTCGGCCACCTCGGTCACGGGCAGGCCTTCTTCGGCCAGCAGCTTGGCCGTGCCGCCGGTGGAAATTAGATTGATGCCCAGGCCGTGCAGGCCTCTGGCGAGTTCGACGATGCCGGTTTTGTCGGAGACGGAGATCAGTGCGTTCATGGGTGCCCAGGTAGTTCGGAATGCAGCGCCAGGCGCTCAACCATTCAGGAGTTTGTGTTCGACCAGTTTCTTGCGCAGCGTGTTGCGGTTCAAGCCCAGCCATTCGGCCGCGCGCGATTGATTGTGGTCGGCATGCTGCATCACCACTTCAAGCAGAGGTTTCTCCACCACCTTGACCATCATGTCGTACATGCCATCCGGTTCGGTGCCGCCCAGGTCGCTGAAATAGCCCTCCAGGCTGGTACGGACGCACTCTTCAATATGTTTCTTGCTCAAGCCACCGCCTCCATGTGTTCTTCGTCCAACCCGTCCAGCGAACCGCTGCTGGCCAGTGGCATGCGGTCGGTGTGGACACCGAGCGCGTCAAAAAAGTCCGCCACCGCGCCCCATTGCTGCTGGCAGTCGTCCAGCAAATTCATGCGCGCCCTGAATGCCTCGCCGCCCGGCAGCGTCTTGACGTACCAGCCAATGTGCTTGCGCGCCGTGCGCACGCCAGCGTACTCGCCGTACAAGGCATAGTGATCCTGCAGATGGTCCAGCAGCAGGCGCTTGACCTCCACGATCAGCGGTGGCGCCAAATGGGTTCCGGTCGCGAGAAAGTGCGCCACCTCGCGAAATATCCAGGGCCGGCCCTGGGCCGCGCGGCCGATCATGATGGCATCGGCGCCGGTGGCGGCCAGCACGTCGCGCGCCCGCTCGGCGGTGGCGATGTCGCCGTTGGCCACCACGGGCACGCGCACCGCGGCCTTCACCGCACGAATCGTGTCGTACTCCGCCTCGCCCTTGTAGCCTTGCTCGCGCGTACGGCCATGCACGGTCAGCATCTGCACGCCGGCTGACTCGAATTGCTTCGCAAGTGCCAACGCATTCTTGTGCGCCTGGCACCAGCCGGTGCGCATCTTGAGCGTCACCGGAACGTTGTGCGGCGCGCAAGCCGCGACCACCGCCTCCACGATCGAAACGGCCAGCGCCTCGTCCTGCATCAGCGCCGAGCCGGCCCACTTGTTGCAAACCTTCTTGGCCGGGCAACCCATGTTGATGTCGATGATCTGCGCACCGCGGTCGATGTTGTAGGCGGCGGCCTCAGCCATCATGCGCGCATCGGTGCCGGCAATCTGCACGGCAATCGGCGCAGTCTCGCCTTCATGGTTGGCGCGGCGCGAAGTCTTGAGGCTCGCCCACAAGTCCCGGCGCGAAGTCACCATCTCACTCACCGCGTAGCCGGCGCCAAGCCTCTTGCAAAGCTGGCGAAACGGCCGGTCCGTCACACCGGCCATCGGCGCGACGAACAGATGATTCGCCAAGGAAATCGGGCCAATGTTCATGAAGCAGTGCGAGGCGTTTTTAAATATAGGCAATGCCGTCTCAAGGCGGCAGGGGGCGTATTTTAGCTGCTCAAAGTTTCAGCAATTGAAATTTTTCGCCAGCTGGTGAATGCCTATACTGGCCCGCACGATGGAAGCCTGGATCGAACAACTGCTCAGCGTGCTGGCGCTGCCCCGCTACGGTCTCTCCACCGTCTTTGTCGTCGCTTTCATTTCCGCAACGCTGCTCCCGCTGGGCTCCGAGCCCGTGGTGTTCGGCCTTGTCAAACTCAACCCGGAATTGTTCTGGCCCGCGGTACTCGTGGCCACCGCGGGCAACACCCTGGGCGGCGCGGTGGACTGGTGGATGGGCTACGGCGCGCACCGCGCGGTCGATAAATACCGCCACTCCTCCACGCATGTCAAGGCGCTCGACTGGCTGGAACGCCTGGGCCCCAAGGCCTGCCTTCTCGCCTGGCTGCCGGCCATTGGCGATCCGCTGTGCGCGGTGGCCGGCTGGCTCAAGCTGCCGTTCTGGCCCTGCATCGTGTACATGGCCATCGGCAAGTTTTTTCGCTACCTGTGCATGACCGCCGGGCTGCTCTGGGTTTTTCCGGGGGGCTTCTCGTTCGGCTAGAACTTCGCGTGCGCTGGCAGATAACGCCACTGGCCTGGCACCAAACCCGCCATGGGTACGCGACCGATGCGGATGCGTTTCACGGCCAACACCTGCAAGCCGGCTTGCTCGCAAAGCCAGGCCACCTGGCCTGGCTGCGGCCCCTTGACGGCAAAGCGCAAGCGGGTTTCGCTCTGCCAGCTCACCTTGAGTGACGGCATGCTGCGGCCCAGCCGTTCGAGCCCATCCGGGTCCAGGCTGCCGCTGACCTCGACAACGAGTTCCTGCTCCATCAAGGCAGCGTCTTCCCTGAGCTTGCGGACCACGCGCCAATCCTGGCTCAGAACCACCAGGCCACTGGCAGCGGTCTCCAGCGGTGCGCACAAGGTCAGGCGCGAAAAGTGTTTCTTGAGTGGGCGAACGCCGGAGCGGTCATCCGCCGCGTGCGACGCCCTGCCGAGCAAAGGCACCAGCGGTGCGGAATCCTCGTGTGCGAGAACCCCCGCCGGTTTGTGCAGCAGCAAGGTCACTGGCGGCAGGTCGCCAAGCTCGGCGCCCGGCAACAATTCCACCTTGTGCTCCAGCACACGGTGCTGCGGCTCTTCCACCACCTCGCCATCCACCAGCACCCAGCCGCCCTCGATGTACTGCTCGGCATCGCGGCGCGAGCAGCTCAGCAGTTCGGCGAGGCGCTTGGCCAGGCGTACCGGTTCGGTCATGCCATGCTCAGACGTTGAACAGGAAGTTCATCACATCCCCATCCTTGACGATGTACTCCTTGCCTTCGGAGCGCATCTTGCCCGCGTCCTTGGCGCCTTGCTCGCCCTTGTAGGCGATGAAGTCGTCGAAGGCGATGGTCTGGGCGCGGATGTAGCCGCGTTCGAAATCGGTGTGGATCACGCCGGCAGCTTGCGGGCCGGTGGCGCCGATGGCCACCGTCCAGGCGCGCACTTCCTTCACGCCGGCGGTGAAATAGGTCTGCAGGCCGAGCAGCTTGAAGGCCGCGCGGATCAGGCGGTTCAGGCCGGGCTCGTCCTGGCCGATTTCGGCGAGGAACATCTGCTTGTCCTCGTCGCTCATGTCGGCCATCTCGGCCTCGATCTTGGCGCAGATCGCAACCACTGGCGCGTTCTGCGAGGCCGCGTATTCGCGCAGCTTGTCCAGGTAGGGGTTGTTCTCGAATCCGTCTTCGGCCACGTTGCCGACGAACATCGCGCGCTTGGCGGTGATCAGGCACAACGGCTTGAGCAGTTCCCGTTCGTCGTCGCTCCAATCGAGCGCGCGTGCGGGCTTGCCCTCGTTCAACCCGGCCTGGCATTTCTCCAGGATCACCACCAGCTTGGCCGCTTCCTTGTCGCCAGAGCGTGCCGTCTTGTTGTGACGATGCAGGGCTTTTTCGACGGTGCCGAGGTCGGCCAGGCACAGCTCGGTCTGGATCACTTCGATGTCGGAGATCGGGTCGACCTTGCCGGCCACGTGGATCACGTTGTCGTCTTCAAAGCAGCGCACCACGTTGACGATGGCGTCGGTTTCGCGGATGTGCGCCAGGAACTGGTTGCCCAGGCCCTCGCCCTTGCTGGCGCCTGCCACCAGGCCGGCGATGTCGACGAATTCGACGATGGCGGGCACGATGCGCTCGGGCTTGACGATCTCGGCCAGGGCGTCCAGGCGCGGGTCAGGCAACTCCACCACGCCCACGCTCGGGTCGATGGTGCAAAACGGATAGTTCTCCGCCGGTACGCTGGCTTTGGTCAGGGCGTTGAAAAGAGTGGACTTGCCCACATTGGGCAGGCCCACGATGCCACATTTGAGGCTCATGGAAAGGCTTTCAGGACAGCTTGGGGTAACCGGCGATTTTACCGGGCGGGCTGTTGCCCTCAGAAATCAAGGGTAGCTTCGACCTGCGTGCCCCGGCGCAGCTGGTGGTCCACGCCGTCGATCACGATCGCGTTCATGCCGAAAGTCACCGCCCCATCCAGCCGGCTGTCGCCGCGGTAGATGGCCAATGCCGCGCCTGGCTCGACACCGATTTCGGCGGTCACCGGGTCGATATTCGGGATTTCGCAGCGCGCGCAGGGCTTGACGACGCGCAGCAGCGCCGCGCCCTGCGGCGTGGCGACGCGCAAGTCGCGCAAATGATCTTCGGCATGCGGATCGAGCGCTTGCGCCGGCGCGGGTGCGTCGCTGATCACCACATTCGGTCGGAATCGCTCCATGCCCACGGGCGTCGCGCCGCGCTCTTGCAGCCGATCATTGAGCGCGTTCAGCGCCGCTTGCGAAATCACCAGCACCGCATAGCCGTCGCTGAACTGATTGGGCGCGTCGACGTCGCCCGTCCATTGCTTGCTCGACAGCCGCTGGTGCTCGGGATCGAAGCGCACCAGTCGCAATTTCGCACCGAGAAAGTCGCTGAACCACTGCGCCGCCACGTCGCCCATGTCGTAGGCCGCCACTTCGTCTTTCCAGACCGTCACGCGTACCGGCTGCTCCACCGCGTCCAGCGCAATGTGCAGCGCCAGCATGCCGGGCGCGCGCAGCACCAGGTCGGAGAATCTGAGCTTGGGCTGGATCAGCGCCATGCGCGGCATCTGGCGCTGCGTGACAAAGCGGCCGTTCTGGTCCACCACCATCCAGGCGCGATCGAACTCCAGGCCGGTCTCCGTGAGCGTGGCTTCTTCCACCTCCACGCCGGCGCAGGACTTGATGGGGTAGACAAACAGGCGGGAAATCAGCGCCGACACTTCGCCGGCGGGAAGGGCGGGAACAGGAAGAGCGGGAACAGGAAAGGCGAGGAGACTCACGTGAAAAATCCTTCTGAAGGGTCATGGCCCGGAGACAGCCAGCCATTGTGCCCTGCCTCCTACAATTCCGCCCATGGCCCAAGCCTTTGACATTTGTATTCGTGGTGCCGGAATCGTCGGCAGCACACTCGCGTTGCTGCTGGCCCGCGAGCGCCTGCGCGTGGCGCTGGTTTCCAGCACCGCCGCACCCGCCCCGGACAAAAGCGATGTGCGCGCCTATGCGCTCAACGCCACATCGCGCGGCATGCTTGATGCCCTGCGCTGTTGGCCGGAACCGGCCCTGGCCACGGCCGTGCAAGCCATGCGGATCTGCGGCGACGATGGCGGCGAGGTCAATTTCAGCGCTGCTGAACAGGGGGCCGAGGCGCTCGCCTGGATTGTCGACGTGCAGGCGCTGCAAGCACGCCTGTCAGACGCCGTGCGCTACCAGCCCTTGATCGAGCCGCTGCCGGCGCCACCGCAAGAGGCAACGCTTACGGTGGTCTGCGAAGGCAAGGCCAGTGCGACGCGGGCGGACTTGGGCGTGGACTACGACGTCACGCCCTACCACCAGCACGCCATCGCCACGCGCCTGACCTGTGAAAAACCGCATGGCCAGGTGGCGCGCCAATGGTTCGGACCCGATGGCAGCATCCTGGCTTTTTTGCCGCTGGATGGCGTGCAAGGGAACTCGGTGGCCGTTGTCTGGTCTGTCGATGAGGCCCAGGCACCCCAGCTGTTGGCCCTGGACGCGAAGGATCTTGCAAACCGGCTGGAACAGGCCAGCCACCAGTGCATGGGACAACTTGAGGTGATTTGTGAGCGCGCCGCCTGGCCGCTGCAACTGGCAACGGCCAGCCGCTGGGTCGGGAGTTTTTCTTCCGCCACGCCAGCACGGGCCTGGGCCCTGGCAGGCGACGCGGCGCATACAGTGCATCCGCTGGCGGGCCAGGGGCTGAACCTGGGCCTGGCGGACGCCGCGGGGCTGGCGCAGGTCCTGCGCGAGCGCGAATATTGGCGCTCGGTAGGCGATGCGAAGCTGCTGCGCCGCTACGAGCGTTCGCGCAAGGCCAGCCTGCTGGCACTGGCTGGCGCGACCGACGGCTTGCAACGGTTGTTTGCGCGCAGCGACGCCGCTACGCAAAACCTGCGCAACTGGGGAATGAAAGGCTTTGAGCGCAGTGGCCTGCTCAAGTCCTGGGTGGCACGGCAGGCCATGGGCTTGTAGGCTTGATTGACGACGATTATTTGAACGACTGGAAGAACATGAACCACCGCAAACTCCTGCTGGCCATCGCCGCCTTGGGGTTAGCCCTCACGGCCAGCGCACAGGAAGCCACCATTCGCAAGAACCTGGCCGAGCGCATTCCGCAGATGCAGAAGATCGACGAGGTCAACAAGACCGGCATGCCGGGCCTGTATGAGCTGCGCGTCAACGGCACCGACATCCTCTATACCGATGCCGAAGGAAACTTCCTGATCCAGGGCAACCTGATCGACACCAAGCAAAAGCGCAACCTGACGGAAGAGCGGACGGAAAAGCTGCTGGCTGTCGCCTTCGATACGCTGCCGGTCAAGGACGCCTTCACCATCGTGCGCGGCAACGGCAAGCGCAAGCTCGCGGTGTTCGAAGACCCGAACTGCGGCTACTGCAAGCGCTTCGAGCGCGATTTGCAGAAGGTGGACAACGTCACCATCCACATGTTCCTCTACCCCGTCCTCGGCCCCGACTCGAACGAGAAGTCGCGCAACATCTGGTGCGCCAAGGACAAGGTCCGCGCCTGGCAGGACTGGATGGTGCGCGACGTGCAGGCCGCGCCTGGTTCCTGCGATGCCGTGGCGATCACGCGCAACCTCGAGTTCGGCAAGAAGCACAAGATCACCGGCACGCCGACCTTGATCTTCGCCGATGGTTCGCGCGTACCGGGCGCCATCAATGCGCAGCAGGTGGAGAAAATGCTGGCCGAAGCGAAGAACTGAAGCGTACTCGGTTCGATTTCAGGAGCGGCCGGCGCCTGAAGTATTCTTCCCGTCATGGCCCCTACTCCCCAAAAGCAATCCACCGAGGCCTTGCCCGCCATCCAGTACCGCATCGAACTGGCGGACCTGCATGCGCACCTGTACCGCATTGCGCTGGTCATCGCCCGGCCCGCAGCCACCCAGCGCGTCTCGCTGCCGGTATGGATTCCGGGCAGCTACATGGTGCGGGAATTTTCCAAGCATTTGCAGCAGCTGACCGCGCGCCAGGGCTCGCACCGCGTGGCGGTGAACCAGCTGGACAAGAACAGCTGGGAAGTGCAGGCCAATCCGGCCAAGCCGCTGGTGCTGGACTATGAGGTCTATGCCTTCGACAGCTCCGTCCGTACGGCCTGGCTGGACGCAACGCGCGGTTTTTTCAACGGCACCAGCCTGTGCCTGCGCGTGCATGGGCAGGAAGACCTGCCCCACGCCCTGGAGTTGGTGGCGGCCAAGGCCACGGCGCACTGGCACGTGGCCACCGGCCTGGCCACGCAAAAGGTCAACAAGACCGGTTTTGGCCAGTACCTCGCTGCCAGCTACGACGAGCTGGCCGACAGCCCGGTGGAAATGGGCGAATTCTGGAGCGGCGAGTTCAAGGCCAGCGGCGTGCCGCACCGCTTCGTGGTGGCCGGAGCGGCGTCGTCTTTCGATGGCCAGCGCCTGCTGGCCGACGCCCGCAAGATTTGCGAAGCCGCCATCCGCTTCTGGCACGGCAGCCACAAGCCGCCGCACAAGAACTATGTCTTCATGCTCAATGCGGTGGACGACGGCTATGGCGGGCTGGAACACCGCAACTCCACCGCCCTGATCTGCAACCGGCGCGACCTGCCGCGACTGGGCGAGAGCCGGGCCACAGACGGCTACACCACGCTGCTGGGCCTGATCAGCCACGAATACTTTCACACCTGGAACGTCAAGCGCCTGCGCCCGGCGGAGTTCCTGCGCTACCAGTACGACAGCGAGCAGTACACGCAGATGCTCTGGTTCTTCGAGGGTTTCACCAGCTACTACGACGACCTGCTACTGCGCCGCGCCGGCTTGCTGGACGATGCGGGCTACCTGAAGCTGCTCAACAAGACCATCAACCAGGTCCAGCAGACACCCGGGCGGGCCATCCAGTCGGTGGCGCAGTCCAGCATGGACAGCTGGATCAAGTATTACCGCCAGGACGAAAACACGCCCAACGCCACGGTGAGCTACTACACCAAGGGCGCCCTGGTGGCGCTGTGCTTTGACCTGACCTTGCGGCGCGAAGGCCGCAGCTCGCTGGACGAAGTCATGCGCGGCTTGTGGGCGCGCTGCATGGCGGCGCCGCACAGCGGGGCCATGAGTGAGGCCGACTTCGCCGCCGTGCTGGCCGAATTGGGCGGTCGCTCGTTTGCACCCGAAATCGCCGCATGGGTGCACGGCACGGACGAATTGCCGCTCAAGGAACTGTTGGCCCAGCACGGCGTGACCTTGCA
This sequence comes from Burkholderiaceae bacterium, assembly GCA_035476635.1. Classification (GTDB taxonomy): domain Bacteria; phylum Pseudomonadota; class Gammaproteobacteria; order Burkholderiales; family Burkholderiaceae_C; genus DATILI01. Next base: position 47,513 of record DATILI010000109.1, read on the forward strand.
CGACGACCCGGCGCAATGGGCGCAACGCCTGGGCTTGCGCGTGGCCGAAACACCGGGTCTGCAGGTCAAGATCGTGCTGCGCGGCGGTGCCGCCGAGCAGGCTGGTTTCGCGCCCGGCGACGAATGGCTTGGCGTGGAAACAGAGGCCGGCGGCTGGCGCATGCACAAGGTCGATGACCTGCCGTTTTACGCGGGCCAATCGCAGCGGGTCACTGCCCTGGTGGCACGCGACAAGCGCTTGCTGCGCCTGTCCCTCGCGTTGCCGGCACAAGTCAGCACCGCGCGGCTGGCCTTGCATGACGCCGCACTGGCCGCGCCATGGCTGGCTTCGACACACACCAGCGGCTGATCGGCGGCATCGTCCTCGCGGTGCTGCTGGGCCATTGGGCCGCGCTGGCCTGGCTGCACTCGGTCTGGCAAGACGCGCCGCTGCTGCGGCCATTGGCCACACCCATGTACACGCGCCTGCTGGCGCCAGCGCCTGCGCCGCCAGCCCCCGTTCCTCAGAAAAAGACCGTGCCGGCCCGCGCGCACCGAGGCCTGGCCGCAGCCACACCAAGAGCTTCCAGCGAACCACCGCCGCAAAGCGCTCCCATCGAAGCGCCAACCTCCTCGGCGCCCGATGCGCAACCAGCCGCGCCCCCCGAAGAACCCGCGCGCCAGGAGATCATCCCTGCACCGGAGAGCGTCACTACGACCATTGCTGCCACGCCCACCTTGCCCGACCTCTGGCCCGCCGACACGCAGCTGAGCTACGCCCTAAGCGGCTACTACCGTGGTGAACTCCACGGGGACGCGCGCGTGCAATGGCAACGCCAGGGCGAGCGCTACCAGGTGCGCATCGAAGTCGACATCGGGCTGCTGGCCAGCCTGTCGATGACCAGCCAGGGCGACGTCACGCGCGAGGGCCTGGTGCCGCGGGCCTACGAAGAACTGGTGCGCGGCAGGCGGCGCGGAGCTGTGCTCGGCGAACAGAACATCACACTGGACAACGGCGCCAAGGTGCCGCGCCCCGATGGCGTTCAAGACACCGCCAGCCAGTTCGTAGCGCTCACCCACCAATTCACCAGCGGCCGTGCCACGCTGGAAGTCGGGCGCCAGGTTCGGTTCTGGATGGCCCGCCCGGGCGGAGTGGACCAGTGGTCCTATGACATGACGGAAGAGGTCATTTTGCAAACGCCGCGCTTAGGCCCCGTGCGCGCCATCCACCTCAAGCCGCGCCCGATTGCCAATCCGCGCGGCAACATCGTGGCGGAAATGTGGTTTGCACCGAGCCTGCAAAACCTGCCGGTGCGCATTCGCATCCGGGTCGGCGAAGACAGCTTCATCGACCTGCTGGTCGACCGCATAGAACAACGTTGAGAGCTTGCGGGACAGACCGGAGCGCAGCGCAGCGCTGTCCTCAACTGATCAGGATGGCAACCGCCAAGGCTTCTCATTTAGGCCGCTGGTCAACCACCCGCTTGGCCTTGCCCAGGCTGCGCTCGATGCCGCCTTCCGCGCGCAACTCGACATCCACGCTGGTGCCCACGTAGGTCTTGATTTCATGCTGCAGCAGCGCCGCTGCGGCGACGGCCTCGGCGGACTCCGGCGCCACGCCGCAGCGCGTCTCCACCGCCACGCGCAGATTGTCCAGCGGGCCGTCGCGCCACAGGATGCACTGGTAGTGCGCGCTGAGTTCGGGGCGCTTCAGGATCAACTCTTCGATCTGCGTGGGAAAGACGTTGACGCCGCGCACGATCATCATGTCGTCGCTGCGGCCGGTGATCTTTTCCATGCGGCGCATGGTCCGCGCGGTGCCGGGCAAAAGCCGCGTAAGGTCGCGCGTGCGGTAGCGGATGATGGGCAGGGCTTCCTTGGTAAGGCTGGTGAATACGAGTTCGCCCAGTTCGCCGTCGGCCACCGGCTCCCCGGTCTCGGGGTTGATGGTTTCCGGGTAGAAGTGGTCCTCCCAGATGGTCGGGCCGTCCTTGGTTTCCACGCACTCGCTGGCCACGCCCGGGCCAATCACTTCCGACAGGCCGTAGATGTCCACCGCGTCGATGCCCATGCGCTGCTCGATCGCGTGGCGCATGTCGTTGGTCCAGGGTTCGGCGCCGAAGATGCCGACGCGCAGGCTCGATTCCGCCGGCTTCATGCCCTGGCGTTCGAATTCGTCGGCGATCGCCAGCATGTAGCTGGGCGTGACCATGATGATGTCGGGCCGGAAGTCGGCCATCAGTTGCACCTGGCGCTCGGTCTGGCCGCCGCCAAAGGGCACCACGGTCAGGCCCAGCTTCTCCGCACCGTAGTGCGCGCCCAGTCCGCCGGTGAAGAGGCCGTAGCCGTAGCTCACATGCACCAGGTCGCCGGGCCGCGCACCGGCGGCGCGGATGCTGCGCGCCACCAGGCCGGCCCACATCTCGATGTCGTTCTTCGTATAGCCCACCACCGTAGGTTTGCCGGTGGTTCCGCTGGATGCGTGGATGCGCACGCACTGCTCGCGCGGTACAGCGAACATGCCGAACGGATAGTTGTCGCGCAAGTCTTTCTTGGTGGTGAAGGGAAACTTCGAGAGATCGGCAAGCGTGCGGCAGTCGCCGGGATGCACACCGGCCGCATCGAACTTCGCGCGGTAGACGGTGGAGTTGGCGTAGGCATGCTGCAGCGTGGCCTGCAGCCGCTGAAGCTGCAGCGCGCGCAATTCATCGACAGACGCCTTTTCGATGGGGTCCAGTGGAAAACTCTTCATTTGTGGCCTGCCCAATCAGGTTGGAGGGATGACGCTGCCCGGTATCTGCGTGCTCTTGCCGCGGAACATCGCGACCATTTCGCCACGCTGGTTGTGCACCTTCATGTCGTAGATGCCATGGCGGCCCTGCAGGGTTTGCTCGGCGCCTTCGCAAGTCAGCACGTCCCCCAGTTGCGCAGGCCTCAGGAACTCGATGCTGCAGCCCGCGGCCACCGTGGCCAGGTTGCGGCTGTTGCAGGCGAAGGCAAACGTGCTGTCGGCCAGGGTAAAGATGAAGCCGCCATGGCAGATCTTGTGGCCATTCAGGTGCAGAGTGCGTACGGACATGCGCATCGTCGCGCGGCCCGGTGCGCACTCGATCAGGTCCATGCCCATGGTGTCCTTGGACGCGGTGTCCACGGCGAACATTGATTCGCCGACGCGGCGCGCGAGCTCGGGAGCATCCATCACTCGCCCTTGAATGCAGGCGTGCGCTTTTCACGAAACGCCATCACGCCCTCGATGTAGTCGTGCGTCCTGCCCATGGCCGATTGCGTGTCGCGCTCGGCGTCGAGCTGCTGGTTCAGTGTGCGCGTCGTGCTTTCGCGCAGGATCTGGCGCGTCGCCACCAGCGCCTTGGTTGGCATGGCGGCGAGCTTCTCGGCCAACGCCGTTGCGGCGGCAACGCAGTCCTCGGCCACGTCCCAGATCATTCCCCACTCCTTGGCCTGCGTTGCCGGCAGCTTGTCGCCCGTCATCGCCAGCGCCATGGCACGCGCCAGGCCCAGGCGCTGCGTGAGGAACCAGGTGCCGCCCGCATCGGGTATCAGGCCGATCTTGCTGAAGGCCTGGATGAAGCTGGCCGAGGGTGCGGCAATCGCGATGTCGCAGGTCATGGCCAGCGACGCGCCCGCGCCGGCAGCCACACCGTTGACCGCTGCGATGGTCGGCATGCGCAGGTTTTGCAGGCGGCGCGCGGTCGGGTTGAAGGCCTGGTCGATGACCGGCCCCGGGTCAGCTCGCTCCACGAGGTCGGGCCCCGGCTCGAAATCGAATTCAGCCAAGTCGGCCCCGGCGCAAAAACCACGGCCCGCACCGGTGATCACCAGTGCGCGAACGCTCTTGTCGGCCTCGGCCCGATCCAGCGCAGCCCACAGGTCGCGGTGCATCTGGCGCGTAAAGCTGTTCAGCGCCTGCGGCCGGTTGAGTGTGAGCAGCGCGACAGCGCCCTGGGACGAATACAGAACGGTGGGTTCAATCATGCAGTGGTCTCCTTTGGCCGTTTCCCGGGATGCGAATTTACCATTAACCGACCGATTGGTCGGTTAATGTTTTCCCTTGGGTATAGTTTGGGCATTGCAACAGAAAAGCCGGAGAAACACATGAACTACGAAATGATCACCGTCCACACCGAAGCCGGCAAAGTAGGCATCGTCACGCTGAACCGCCCCAAGCAGCTGAATGCGCTGAACAACCAGCTGATGGACGAACTGGGCCATGCGCTCAAGGCCTTCGACGCAGATGAGGGGATCGGCTGCAGTATCGTCACCGGCAGTGAGAAGGCGTTTGCCGCGGGCGCGGACATCGGCGCCATGGCCACCTACAGTTTTGCCGACGTCTACAAGGGTGACTACATCACGCGCAATTGGGAAACCATCCGCAGCATCCGCAAGCCGGTGATCGCGGCGGTCAGCGGTTTCGCGCTGGGCGGCGGCTGCGAGCTCGCAATGATGTGCGACTTCATCATCGCGGCCGACAACGCACGGTTCGGCCAGCCCGAGATCAAGCTCGGCATCATCCCCGGCGCCGGCGGCACGCAACGGCTGCCGCGCGCGGTGGGCAAGGCCAAGGCCATGGACCTGGCGCTGACCGGCCGCATGATGGACGCAGCGGAAGCGGAGCGCGCAGGTTTGGTGAGCCGCATCGTACCGCTGGACAAGCTCATGGAAGAAGCGCTGGGCGCCGCGCTGATGATCTGCGACTACTCGCAAGTTGCCGTGATGGCCGCCAAGGAATCGATCAACCGCGCCTTTGAAAGCGGCCTCTCCGACGGAGTGATGTTCGAGCGCCGCCTATTCCACGCGCTGTTCGCCACCGCCGACCAGAAAGAAGGAATGGACGCATTTGTGAACAAGCGCAAGGCGGTGTTCAACCACCGCTGAACGTTCACCCGGGTCAGCGGGGCGCCGGGCCCCCGCGCTTCAACGCGGGGCTACGCCCAGGCGCCGCAGCTCCAGCTGCAACGCCTGCAACTGGCCGCGATCGGCCTGGCCAGCCCAGCGGCCGGCGAACCCGGGGCGCAGCAAGGTCCAGCGCACCCAGGGCTCCTCTCCCAACTCAAGCACGGCCAGGAGTTCATCCCCCTGCGCAAACTCGATGCGCAGCGAAACAGCGCCAGCCAAGGATTCACCGCCTGCTGTCGGCGCCAGGCGGCGCACCTGGGCGGCGAGTGCGCTTGCATCGGCGCGCGCCAGGCGACGGGTCTCACCGCCTTGCGTGATGCGCAACCCGTTCCAGCCCTCAAGCGCAGGGGAATC
>DATILI010000110.1:0-8875 GCA_035476635.1 Burkholderiaceae bacterium
GCTCCGTCCGGCACAAACACATAGCCCACACCCCAGACGGTCTGGATGTAGCGCGGCGCCGCGGCGTCGGTCTCCACCATTTTGCGCAGGCGCGAGACCTGCACGTCCAGGCTGCGGTCAAACGGCTCGAACTCACGCCCACGCGCCAGCAGCGCCAGCTTTTCGCGGGACAGCGGTTGGCGCGGGTGTCGCACCAAGGCCTTGAGCATGGCGAATTCGCCGGTCGTCAGCGGCAACTCTTCGCCGTCCTTGCGCAGGGCACGCAAACCCAGGTCGAACGAGAAGGGACCGAAGTTGACCACTTCGTTGTCGCCCGATGGCGCCCCGGGTGCCTCTTGCGGCGGCCGGCGGCGCAACACGGCATGAATGCGCGCCAGAAGTTCACGCGGATTGAAGGGTTTGCCGAGGTAGTCGTCAGCGCCGACTTCCAGGCCCACGATGCGGTCGATGTCCTCGCCCTTGGCGGTGAGCATGATGATCGGTGTCTGGTCGTTGGCTGCGCGCAGCCGACGGCAGACCGAGAGGCCATCTTCGCCGGGCATCATCAAGTCAAGCACGATCAAATCCACGGTTTCGCGCAGCATGATGCGATTCAATGCCTTGCCGTCTTCGGCCAGTACGACCTCGAATCCTTCCTGGACCAGGTAGCGGCGCAGCAGGTCGCGGATTCGGGAGTCATCGTCGACCACGAGAATTTTGTCGGTACGGGTTGCAGTCTGAGTCATGGATGTCCAAATTGAATTTGTAACAGAGCCAATTTTGAATTGCTTGAGCACCACGATCCGGTTTTTGGGGGCAATCTTGACACACTGTTACAAATGTTGCCCCAGTGTGCAAGCCTTTCACATCTGGCACTGTAGACATGGGCTAGCCTGCAGGCGTTAGGCACGTTTTGGACCCAATACCTCCCCCCACAAACTTGGAAGAACGGACTGATGAACGCTACAAAAATAATAGCTTACGGCGCCCTTTTGATGGGAGCACAAGGCCTTTTTGCCCAGAGCATGCCAGCCGCACCGCCGCAAAACGTAGTGCAACTGTCCGCCAATGGCACCGTCGAGGTCCAGCAGGATTGGCTGACCCTGACGATGAATACGACCAAGGAAGCGCCCGACGCGGCCACGGTTCAGAACCAGCTCAAGGTCGCGCTGGACTCGGCCCTGGCCGAAGCCAAAAAGGCGGCGCAGACCGGCCAGCTTGAGGTTCGCACCGGCAACTTCAGTCTCTATCCGCGCTATGGCCGCGACGGCAAGCAGAGCGGCTGGCAAGGCAGCACCGAACTTGTGCTGGAGGGCAAGGACTTCGCGCGCATCAGCACTACGGCCGGCAAGATCCAGACCCTGACCATGGGCGGCATCGTCTTCGGCTTGAGTCGGGAGCAGCGCAGCAAGGTCGAAGGCGATGCCCAGGCTATCGCCATTGAGCGTTTCAAGGCCAAGGCTTCGGAGATTGCCAAGGGCTTTGGCTTTGCCGGCTATACGCTGCGCGAAATCGCTGTGAACGCCAATGACCAAGGTGGCATGCCGCCGCGCCCGCGCATGATGGCCATGGAAGCCAAGGCAGCAATGGCCGATTCACCAGTTCCCGTGGAGGCGGGAAAAAGTGCTGTGGCGGTAACGGTTTCAGGTTCAGTCCAGCTCAGGTAAGCGACAGCATGCGATGACCGCTTTCACAATTGCTTGCACCTCGAAGGGTGGCCAAAGACCCTGTTTCTGATACCTTACACGGCGGTGCCAGAAATGGGCGAAAGCAGGAATAAAAACTGCCCTGGATCGCAAGGGATCCCGTGCCAGCAGTCTTACCCGAGGCGGCTTGTTATTGAGTTTTGCAAGTCGTTGCGGGTGAGTTCCGAGCCATTCAACAGCAGACGGGCGTTTCAGGCGCCCCCACTGCTGTGAACTGCGGTAAAGAAGATGAGTCGTTCAAATTGTTTGGCCTTTGCCTGGGCCTTGTATTGGAGGCGGTACAAAAAGGGTTGTACCGGCTTCGTCGCCGTGCGCAAGAGCCATTGGGGGCCGTTTCCCCATTTCCTCTATGTGCGCTTGAACCCGAAGCACAACACCTGGCGCGTCGTCAGTTTTGTGCCGGCTTACCCGGAGCGCAAAAGGTTTCCGCCTCTGTTCTTCGAAGGCCGCGTGCGCTGGGGCGACGTGCCCAAGCCGGGGAACACGGGGCACGCCGAGAATCACGATGGCCGGGTGGAACAACTTACGCACTTGGCGCTATGAGAGTGCATACTCGGAGGGCTTTTTTTGCGGACTTCCTGACCGGAGCTAGATATGCGCGTTACGGTGCTTGTGCTGGGGTTGCTGATGGCGCATGCGGCCCAAGCGCAGGGGCCAGCGTGCGGTGAGGCGTCCGCGCCAGTCGGGGCCAGGACCGGCGGGAGCTTTCAGGTCTTTCTCGGCGCCGCTTCCCAGGTCTACCGAATCTGCAAGCGCGCGGCCGCTTCGCCCAAGGACGACTGCGATGTCGAGGTGACCAGTACCTTCAAACGCGTTGCGGTGCTCGAGAAGCAGCCTGCCAACGGCTGTGCCTGTGTGGATGTCGACGGGACGAATATCGAGGTAAAAACCGTCCCTGCGGGCGCTTCATGCACCGCAGCGTCGGCGACAATCTGGTACGAGAACGTGCGCAACCGATAGCGGTGTCTGCTCTCGAGGCGAAACCAGGGAGCAGCACCGGAAGATGAACGACACAGTGACGATCCGCATGCCGATCTACAGATCCGGCCAGACCGTACAACACCACGGCTACAGCGCGCGCGTGAGCCATGTATTGCTGCGTCGCGGAGAGCTGTTCGTCTATCTGGAGGGCCGGGAGAACCCGGTGGATCCGTCAGAACTTGCGTTGGAGCCAACGGAGTTTGTCTACCGCCGCAAGTCCGAATAGCCCCGGGCCTTTGCTTCGGCATTATTTGTATACGTATCTGACCTGCAGTTACCTCGCCGTGGCAACTGCCACGCCTCCCTGAAGTCAAACTTTCGAGATGAAAAAGGAAGTTGACATGGGTGACATGGGCGAACCAGCATTGCGCGCACTTTTCCTGACTGTTGACGAGGTCGAGCCGGGACGCTTCCTGTGGCTGATCGTTGAGAGCGGAAACAAGCGGACTCCAGAAGGGGCGGTGTCGTCGCCCAGCCAGACCTACGGAACCTACGGAGATGCACTGGAAGCCGGCATCGCGGAACTGAAGCGGTATTCAGGGGGCAACCTCTTGATTGGGCCACGCCAAGGAGATGAAGACCGGTATCCGTCTGTCCGCGCGCCGATCTCCGGTTTCCATTTGTCGCCGGTGTGAACCGGGCCAACCCTGGGCCTGCGGGTTTCGCGGCCATACTACGGCCTTACTTTTTTGGAGAACGACATGGCCGTTGAAAACAAGCTGCTGAATGCGCAGGAGTCGCGCGGCGTCAAGATGGCCGCGACGCTTGTACAGGAGATGCTGCGCGAGGCACAGAAAATAGTCGTGGAGGTCACCACGGGCGAAGACCCCGCGTTGGTCTCCGGTGTGGTGCAGGGCATGGCGGCGATCTATGCGGCCAATATGGCGGCCAACAGATAGCAAAGATCTGAATTGGGAAAAAAGAAAAGCCCCGGGTGGCCGGGGCTTTCGAGGCGTTTCCATAAGGCCGCTGGAACGGCCTGAAAACTGACTAACTGGCGGAGCAGGCGGGATTCGAACCCGCGGAGGGCTATTAACCCTCACACGCTTTCCAGGCGTGCGACTTAAACCGCTCATCCACCGCTCCGAAGCCCGCTATTGTATCAGTGCGAAGCCGCGTGTTTTGGGTAGCCGTGTTGCTGCAGCGTGGCGAGCGGGATGATTTCCAATGTTTTGGCGTGCGTGGACTCCAGCACCACAGGCGGGGCGGTGCCCGCTTCGAGGGCCTCGATCCAGCGATGTACGCACAGGCACCAGCGGTCTCCAGGCTTCAGCCCGGCAAACCGGAATGCGGGGCGCGGCGTTGTCAGGTCGTTGCCAGTGGCCGATGAAAATGCCAGGAACTCCACGGTGGTGCGCACGCACACCAGGTGCAAACCGGTGTCGCTGTCATCGGTGTTGCAGCAGCCGTCGCGCAAATAACCCGTGAGCGGGTCGTAGGAGCAGGGCATCAGCGCGGTGCCCAAGACGTTGCGTTCCATGCGGCTTACTGCGCTTTCTGCGTCTGCACCATCTTCATGGCCGAGCTGATCAGCGCGGAGACCTCGGTCATGTTGCTGGGGACGATCAAGGTGGTGGTGGCAGCGGTGGCGACCTTGCTGTACGCATCGACGGCGCGCTCGGCCACCTTGAGTTGCACCGCCTGGTCGCCGCCGGGCTGGCGAATCGCGGCGGCAATACGCTCGATCGCCTGGCCGGTGGCCTCGGCCACGGCGGTGATGGCGGCGGCTTCGCCCTGGGCCTGGTTGATGGCGGCCTGCTTTTCACCCTCGGAGCGTGCGATGAAGGCCTCGCGCTCACCGGTGGCGATGTTGATCTGTTCCTGGCGCCGCCCTTCGGAGGCCGCGATCAGCGCACGCTTTTCGCGCTCGGCCGTGATCTGCGCCTGCATCGCATGCAGGATTTCCTTGGGTGGCGTCAGGTCCTTGATTTCATAGCGCAGCACCTTCACGCCCCAGTTCAGCGCCGCTTCGTCGATGGCTTGCACCACCTGCGCGTTGATGATGTCGCGCTCTTCAAAAGTCTTGTCCAGCTCCAGCTTGCCGATCACGCTGCGCAGCGAGGTCTGCGCCAGTTGGGTGACCGCCACGATGTAGTTGGACGAGCCATAGCTGGCCCGCATCGGATCGGTGACCTGGAAGTACAGGATGCCGTCCACCTGCAGCTGCGTGTTGTCGCGCGTGATGCAGACCTGGCTGGGCACATCCAGCGGGATTTCCTTGAGCGAGTGCTTGTAGGCCACCTTGTCCACGAAAGGCACCAGGATGTTCAGGCCGGGAGTGAGCGTGCCGGCATACTTGCCCAGCCGTTCTTTGACCCAGGCATTCTGCTGAGGCACGATCCGAATGGCCCGAATGACGAAGATCGCGGCGATGACGAGGAGGACGAGGCCGATTTCCATGGGAAGCCTTTCTTGTTGAGTGTTTTCTTGCTGAGTGTTTTCTGATCAGTTGAGGACAGGGCTGCGCTGCGCTCCGGTCTGTCCCCAAGTTCTCATACTTTATCCACGACCAGGCGGTTGCCCACCACTTCGGTCACGCGGTGCATGCCTGCTGCCGGGGCATTGCCGGCGCGAAGCACCACGGTCCACTGGGCGCCGCGGTACTTCACCGTCGCAGTGCCGTCCGGTGCCCACGCGTCAACCTGAACCGTTTCGCCCACATCCATATTGACGTCGCGGTTGCTTGCGGCGGGTGTGCGGGCGGGATCTTTCTTGCGGATGAAATACCAGACCACCACCGCGCCACCGCCCACCACGGCGGCCGCCACCACTTGAACGATGGTGGAGCCGCCTGCATGTGCTGCCAGCGCACCAGCCACCATCCCTATGGCCAGCATCAGCAGGAAGAAGGTGCCGGTCACCAGTTCGGCAACGATCGTCGCCCCTGCGAGCAGCCACCAAATGGTCGATTCAGCCATGAGCCCTCCGTTTGTCTTGCTTGCACCACATTTTGGGCCAAAAGCCGGCCAGCGCCATCAATGGGATATCTAATTTCCTTACACTTCGCGCCTGTTTCGTTTTTTTGATTCCCGCCGGCTGGAGATTCGCATGAAATTTCGCTTTCCCATCGTCATCATCGACGAAGACTTTCGCTCCGAGAACACCTCCGGTCTAGGCATTCGCGCATTGGCGCAGGCGATCGAGTCCGAGGGCTTCGAGGTGCTGGGCGTGACCAGCTATGGAGACCTTTCGCAGTTTGCCCAACAGCAAAGCCGGGCGAGTGCCTTCATCCTGTCGATCGACGACGAGGAATTTACGCCCGGCCCCGACCTCGATCCCGCGGTGCTCAACCTGCGCAAGTTCATCGAGGAAGTGCGCCGCAAGAACCTGGATGTGCCGATCTACGTGTACGGGGAAACCAAGACCTCGCGCCATATTCCCAACGACATCCTGCGCGAGCTCCATGGCTTCATCCATATGTTCGAAGACACGCCCGAGTTCATGGCGCGCCACATCATCCGCGAGGCCAAGAGCTATCTCGAAGGCGTGCAGCCGCCGTTTTTCAAGGCGTTGCTGGACTACGCCGAAGACGGCTCGTATTCCTGGCATTGCCCGGGGCACTCTGGCGGCGTGGCGTTCCTGAAGAGCCCGATCGGCCAGATGTTCCACCAATTCTTCGGCGAGAACATGCTGCGCGCCGACGTGTGCAACGCGGTGGAAGAGCTCGGCCAGCTGCTGGACCACACCGGCCCCGTCGCTGCCAGTGAACGCAACGCGGCGCGCATCTTCAATGCCGACCACTGCTTTTTTGTAACGAACGGCACCAGCACTTCCAACAAGATGGTCTGGCACCACACAGTGGCGCCGGGCGATGTGGTGGTGGTGGACCGCAACTGCCACAAATCCATCCTGCACTCCATCATCATGACTGGCGCGATTCCGGTGTTCATGAAGCCGACGCGCAATCACTTTGGCATCATCGGCCCGATTCCACAGAGCGAGTTCGAGCCGGCGGCCATCAAGGCGAAGATCCGCGCCAATCCCTTGCTCGCGGGGGTGGACGCGGACACGGTCAAGCCGCGCGTGATGACCCTGACGCAGTCAACCTACGACGGCGTGGTCTACAACACCGAGACCATCAAGAACATGCTTGACGGCTATGTGGATACGCTGCACTTCGACGAAGCCTGGCTGCCGCACGCGGCCTTCCATCCGTTCTATGGCCCCTACCACGCAATGGGCAAGAACCGCGTTCGTCCCCGTGAATCGCTGACCTTCGCCACGCAATCCACCCACAAGCTGCTGGCCGGCATCAGCCAGGCCAGCCACGTGCTGGTGCAGGACTCGCAAAACCGCAAGCTGGACAGGCACCTCTTCAACGAGGCCTATCTGATGCACACCTCGACCAGCCCGCAGTACTCGATCATCGCGAGTTGCGACGTGGCCGCGGCGATGATGGAGCCGCCGGGTGGCACGGCACTGGTGGAAGAGAGCATCCTGGAGGCGCTGGATTTCCGCCGCGCCATGCGCAAGGTCGACCAGGAGTACGGCAAGGACTGGTGGTTCAAGGTCTGGGGCCCGGACAAGCTGGTGGAAGAGGGCATAGGCCGCGCCGACGACTGGATCATCAAGGGCGAAGCGCGCACCGCCAAGTGGCACGGCTTCGGCAACCTGGCCGAAGGCTTCAACATGTTGGACCCGATCAAGTCCACCATCGTGACGCCGGGGTTGGATCTGCAGGGCAAGTTTGCCAAGACCGGCATCCCGGCCTCCATCGTCACCAAGTTCCTGGCCGAGCACGGCATCATCGTGGAGAAGACGGGCCTGTACAGCTTCTTCATCATGTTCACCATCGGTATCACCAAGGGCCGCTGGAACACACTGCTCACGGCGCTGCAGCAGTTCAAGGACGACTACGCCAAGAACCAGCCGATGTGGCGCATCCTGCCCGAGTTCTGCCAGCAGCACCGGCGCTACGAGCGCATGGGTCTGGCCGACCTGTGCCAGCATGTGCACGAGCTTTATGCGCGCTACGACATTGCGCGCCTGACGACCGAGATGTATTTGAGCGATTTGACGCCGGCCATGAAGCCCAGCGATGCGTTTGCCTACATCGCCCACCGCAAGACCGAGCGCGTGGAGATCGACGAACTTGAAGGGCGCATCACCACCTCGTTGGTCACGCCGTACCCGCCGGGCATTCCGCTCTTGATCCCCGGCGAAGTCTTCAACAAGAAGATCGTGGACTACCTGAAGTTCTCGCGCGAGTTCAACTCCCAGTGCCCGGGTTTCGAGACCGACATCCACGGTCTGGTGGAGGAAGAAGACGCGACCGGCAAGGTCCGCTACTACGCGGACTGCGTGCGCAACGGCGGATGACGGTTGCCCGGATCAGGCTTCCGCAGGTTCGGCGATGCCGCCGACCACGTGGCTGAAGCCACCGTCCACATAGGTGATTTCGGCGCTGACACCAGCGGCGAGATCGCTCAGCAGGAAGGCTGCGACGTTGCCCACGTCGTCGATCGTCACGTTGCGCCGGATCGGCGAGGTCTCGGCCACCACGCTCAGGATCTTGCCGAAGCCCTTGATGCCGCTGGCGGCCAAGGTCTTGATCGGGCCGGCGCTGATGCCGTTGACGCGCATCCCCTTGGGGCCAAGCGATTCGGCGAGGTAGCGCACCGAGGCCTCCAGCGAGGCCTTGGCCAAGCCCATGGTGTTGTAGTTGGGAACCGTGCGGATCGCACCAAGATAGGTCAGCGTCAGCAGCGCCGACTTGTTGTTGAGGTAGGGCAGGGCGGCCTTGGCCATGGCCGGAAAGCTGTAGGCGCTGATGTCGTGCGCGATCTTGAACCCTTCGCGCGACAAGCCATCCAGAAAGTCGCCGGCAATCGCTTCGCGCGGCGCATAGCCGATACTGTGCACGAAGCCGTCGAACCTGGGCCACACCTGCGAGAGGTCGGAAAACAGCTTGTCGATCTGCGCATCGTCACCCACGTCGCAGTCGAAAATGAGCTTGGAGCCGAAGTCGTTCGCGAACTCGGTGATGCGGTCCTTGAAACGCTCGCCGACGTAGCTGAACGCAAGTTCGGCGCCTTGCGCGTGGCAGGCCTTGGCGATGCCGTAGGCAATGGAGCGGTTGGACAGCACGCCGGTGATCAACAATTTTTTTCCGCTTAGGAATCCCATAGGTCTCTCGGGTTAAGAATTTGTGCAGAATTGTCGCATGCGAGGTTTACTGTTCATTCTGGCTTCCATGCTGGCCATGCCGT
>DATILI010000111.1:0-4806 GCA_035476635.1 Burkholderiaceae bacterium
TCGGCAGGCATCAGCCGCGTGTACTGGCAGACCCACGAGTCCAACGCGGCCGGCCGCCTGCTCTATGACAAGGTGGCCAAGCACATGGGCTTCATCGTCTACGCGCACGACGTGTGAAGCCGGCGCCGCGGCCTGGGCGAACTCAGATGACGCCTTGTCCGCGCAGGACGGCCACCTCGTTCTCGCCCATCGAAAGCCAGCCCTGCAACACCTCCTGCGTATCCTGGCCCACGGTGGGCGGCGCGCACCGGTAGTCCACCGGCGAGGCCGACATGCGGATGGGATTGGCCACCAGCGGGACGGTGCCGCCGACCGGATGTTGCATCTCGAACTGCATGCCACGCGCAGCCACCTGGGGGTTGGCGAAAACCTTGTCTAGCGTATTGATCGGGCCGCATGGCACGCCGGCGTCCTCCATCAGCGAGACCCAGGCGTCGGTGGTCCTGGTCGGCGTGATGGCGTTGATCAATTCCACCAACGCGGCGCGGTGCTGCACGCGGCGCGCGTTGGTCACGAAGCGTTCATCGGCAGCCCATTGCGGCTGGCCCAACACGGCGCAGAAGTTGGCGAACTGGCCATCGTTGCCGACCGTGATGATCATGTGGCCATTGGCGGTGTGGAAATCCTGGTAAGGCACGATATTCGGGTGCGCATTGCCCATGCGCCGCGGCACCTGGCCACCGACGAGGTAGTTGGACGCCTGGTTGGCCAGCACCGCCACTTGCACGTCGAGCAGCGCCAGGTCGATGTGCTGGCCCAGGCCCGTGCGTTGGCGGAACGCCAGTGCCGCAAGGATTGCCGTCGTCGCGTAGAGCCCGGTCATGACGTCCGTCAAGGCAACGCCGGCCTTCAGCGGCCCGCCGCCGGGCGCGCCGTCGGGATGGCCGGTCAAGCTCATCAGGCCGCCCATGCCCTGGACCAGGAAGTCGTAGCCGGGCCGCGGCGCGTAGGGGCCGGTCTGGCCGAAGCCGGTGACCGAGCAATAGATCAGGCGCGGGTTCACCGCCTGGAGGCTCTCGTAGTCGAGACCGTAGTCCTTGAGACCGCCGACCTTGAAGTTCTCCACCAGCACGTCCGCCTCGGCGGCAAGTCGGCGCACCAGTTCCTGGCCGGCCGTGGTGCTGAGATCCACGGTCAGCGACCGCTTGTTGCGGTTGGCGCACAGGTAGTAGGCCGCATCGGTGGTGTCGCGACCGGCTTCGTCCTTCAGCCACGGCGGGCCCCAGGCCCGGGTGTCGTCGCCGCTGCCCGGGCGCTCCACCTTGACCACATCTGCGCCGAAGTCCCCCAGCATTTGTGTGGACCACGGGCCAGCCAGCACGCGTGAAAGGTCGAGCACGCGCACGCCGGAGAGGGCGCCGTTGCAGTTGTCGTCGCGGGCTTTCATTCGTACCCCGGGCTCAGAACGCAGCGATACCGGTGATGGCGCGGCCCAGGATCAGGGCATGCACGTCGTGCGTGCCCTCGTAGGTGTTGACCACCTCCAGGTTGACCAGGTGCCGTGCGACGCCGAACTCGTCGCTGATGCCGTTGCCGCCCAGCATGTCGCGCGCCACGCGGGCGATGTCCAGCGACTTGCCGCAGCTGTTGCGCTTCATGATCGACGTGATCTCCACCGCGGCCGTGCCCTCGTCCTTCATGCGGCCCAGGCGCAGGCAGCCCTGCAGGCCCAGGGTGATCTCGGTCTGCATATCGGCCAGTTTCTTCTGCACGAGTTGGTTGGCCGCCAGGGGCTTGCCGAACTGCTTGCGATCCAGCACGTACTGGCGGGCGCGAAACCAGCAGTCCTCGGCGGCACCGAGCGCGCCCCAGGCGATGCCGTAGCGCGCGCTGTTCAGGCAGGTGAACGGGCCCTTGAGGCCGCGCACGTCGGGAAAGGCGTTCTCTTCGGGGCAGAACACTTCGTCCATCACGATTTCGCCGGTGATGCTGGCGCGCAGACCCACCTTGCCGTGAATGGCGGGGGCGCTCAGGCCCTTCCAGCCCTTCTCCAGCACAAAGCCGCGGATGGCGCCTTCGTCGTCCTTGGCCCAGACCACGAACACGTCGGCGATCGGGCTGTTGGTGATCCACATCTTCGCGCCCGAGAGCAGGTAGCCACCGTCGACCTTGCGCGCCCGGGAAATCATGCCGCCCGGGTCGGAGCCATGGTTCGGTTCCGTGAGGCCAAAGCAGCCGATCCACTCGCCCGTGGCCAGTTTGGGCAGGTACTTGCGCTTGGTGGCTTCGTTGCCGAACTCGTTGATCGGCACCATCACCAGCGACGACTGCACGCTCATCATCGAGCGGTAGCCTGAATCGACCCGCTCCACCTCGCGTGCCACCAGGCCGTAGCACACGTAGTTCAGGCCGGCACCCCCATAGGATTCGGGAATGGTGGAGCCCAGCAGGCCCAGCTCGCCCATCTCGCGGAAGATGGAAGGGTCGGTCTTCTCGTTGCGAAAGGCCTCCAGCACGCGCGGCGCCAGCTTCTCCTGGCAGTAGGCCTGGGCGGCCTCGCGCACAGCGCGTTCGTCGGCGCTGAGCTGGCTGTCCAGCAGCAGCGGGTCGGCCCATTGGAAGGATGATGATTTGTGCGAAGAATTCATTTGGGCTAAGGTGGTTTGAGGTTGATACCCGAAATCTAAGGTGACAAGCCCCCGATCGCAACCGATGTTTTCGCACCCACTTGTGCATAATTCGCACAAATCAATCCCTCAGCTCCCATGCGCCGCAAAATTCCTTCCACCGCCTGGCTCACGGCCTTCGAGGCCGCGGCCCGGCATCAGAGCTACACCAAGGCCGCCGACGAACTGGCGCTGACGCAAAGCGCCGTGTGCCGCCAGATCGGCGCGCTGGAGGACTTCCTGGGGGTGCGCCTGTTTCGCCGCAGCAGCCGTGGCGTGGCGCTCACCGAGGCCGGGCAGCGCTACAGCCAGCTGGTGGCGAGGCGGCTGGACGAGGTGGAGCAGGACACCGTGGAACTGATGTCCAGCGGCGCCGAGGGCAGCGTGCTCGAGTTGGCGGCCGTGCCTACCTTTGGCACGCGCTGGCTGGTGTCCAGGCTGCCCGACTTCATGGCCCGCCATCCCGGCGTGCGCATCCACCTTGCCGCGCAGAGCCGTCCCTTCCTGTTCGATGGCACAGGCTTCGACGCCGCCATCTACGCCGGCGAGATGCAATGGCCGGGTACCGAGGGCGTGTTCCTGATGCGCGAGAACCTGGCGGCCGTGTGCAAGCCCGGGCTGGTGTCGCGCAAGGCGCTGCGCGAAGCCGATTGGCGCAAGCAGACGCTGCTGCAGCAGAGCACGCGGCCGTATGTGTGGCGGCAATGGTTTTTGGCGCAGGGGATGCAGGTCGAGGGCGACATGTCGGGCTCGCGCTTCGAGTTGTTTTCCATGCTGATCGAGGCTGCGATTCATGGCTTGGGCGTCGCCCTGGTGCCGCGTTTCCTGATCGAGGAGGAGCTGCGCCGCGGCTTGCTGACGGAGGTGGGCGGCCAGTTCTACTGGAGCGACCTGAGCTACTACCTGGTCCATCCGGAAGGCAAGGCCGAGAACGCCGCTCTGGCTGCGTTCCGCCCCTGGCTTCAGCAGCAGGCGGAGAGCTATCGGGCCGGGGCCGGTTTGGGTTGAGGCAATTGCTCGGACCCGCCGCATGGGTTCTGCCTGCGTTCACCCATTGGCCGAGATCTGCGTTTGGGTTTTTCCGGCTCAACTTTTGAGTCGTATTCGTTAGAATGCGGCTCATGAGTACCAAGCGCCGACCATTCATCTGGGAACGTCCCGCCTGGCCTCAGCTCACCTACGATCTGGAAGCGGTGGCACCGGATTTGATCGACGCTCACCGGATGCTCGGAGAAATCGAGGGCAAGGCCGCCGCCATCGGCCTTGGCAGTACCCGCGAGGTCACCATCGAAGTCTTCTCGGGCGAGGTGGTCGCGACGGCCGCGATCGAGGGCGTGCAGCTCTCGGCAGATGCCGTTCGCTCCTCCGTGATGCGCCGGCTTGGCATGGCTTCAGTCGGCCCCAAGGATCGCCACGTTGACGGCCTGGTCGAGGTCATCAACGATGCCGCGACTGCGTTCGATCAGCCCCTGGATGAAGACCGCCTTTGCCGATGGCAGTCCGCATTGTTCCCCGGTGGCACTTCCGGCATTCAGCGCATCGCCGTCGGCCGCTATCGGGACCATCGGGATTCGATGCAAATTGTCAGCGGCCTGCCTGGCAAGGAGGTCGTGCACTACGAGGCGCCCCCGTCTCGCCAGGTGCGGGCAGAGATGAAGCGCTTTCTCACCTGGTTCGCCGACACATCGCCAAAAGCAGCGGCCCGAGGTCGGCCGATCGACGGTCTGGCCAGGGCCGCCATTGCCCATCTGTGGTTCGAGAGTGTTCACCCGTTCGAGGACGGCAACGGGCGGATTGGCCGGGCCATCATGGACATGGCCATTGCACAGCATCAGCGCAAGCCGGTGCGCCTCTACAGCCTCTCCAGGCAATTGCTTGCTTCGCGCAAGGAATACTACGACTCGCTCAACCACGCTCAGCGTGGTGACGTAGACGTCACGCGCTGGGTGCGCTGGCTTGCACAGCAGTTCTCGGCGGCGTGCCGGTACTCAAGCAAGGTCATCGACCAGGCGATAGACAAGAAGCACTTCTGGGACAAGCACGCCGGCGCTGTCAATGAGCGTCAGCGCAAGGTCCTTCAGCGCCTGCTCGATGATGGCGATGGCGGCTTTGAAGGCGGGTTGAACGCGGAGAAGTACATCAAGATGACCGGGGCATCGAAGCCAACGGCTACGCGGGATCTCGCCGCGATGGTGGCGGC
>DATILI010000112.1:0-18834 GCA_035476635.1 Burkholderiaceae bacterium
CTTGGAGCTGCTGGCCGCGGACTTCGACGAGCGCGACCCGGCCGTCAAGGCGCTGCTGAGCCGGGCCATCGCGGCCTGCAAGGCGCAAGGCAAGTACGTGGGCATCTGCGGTCAGGGGCCCAGCGACCATCCGGACTTTGCTGTGTGGCTGCGTGATGAAGGGATCAATTCGATCTCGCTGAACCCCGACTCGGTGATCGATACCTGGAAGATGCTGGCGCGCTGATTTCGTCTGAATGGGTGGCGTGCAGGCGATTTCTCTGAACTTCGGGCTAACCCTATCAGTGTTTATCCGGAAAATAGCGGTATCGCCAGGGTTTGTAAGAAAGTGGTAAGTGCGGTCCCAAGAATGCGGGTAACTGCATAGAGGGCGCCATGCTTACTGCTGCGAATCTGGTCAAACTGATCGCGGAGATTGCGTTACTGGCTTTGCTGGGCCAGTGGGTGCTCGGCCTGTTCGCGGGCGCAAAGAGAGAACAGAACCTCTTCTATCAGATCCTGGAAATTGTTGGCCGGCCTTTCGTTTCGGCGGCCCGTTTCGTGACCCCCAGGTTCGTTTTGCCACGGCATGTGCCGCTGGTGGCTTTTCTGATCCTGGTGTTCGTGTGGCTGGGCGCCACGATTGTTCGGATCCAGATCTGCCTGCAGATCGGTGTGGAGCTGTGCAAATGAGCGGCACGCTGAGCTACGCGTTCCTCAAGTGCCAGGCGTTGGTGCTGCTTGTGCTCAACCAGAAGCGGGCTGCACTGCAACGGTTCGAGGCGATGCTCCTGCTCAGGCCTGCCGATTTGTATGCGTTGGCGAGCCGGGCGCATGTCTTGTCGCAGATGCGAGACAAGCATGGCGCTGCGCAAGCGCTCAGGATGCTGGTCGCCGCCCATCCAGGCAACGCCGCGGGCTGGTTCAACCTGGGCTACGTGCTTGATGAGAGCGGGCGGCCTGCCGAAGCCGAGCCAGCGTTTCGCCGCGCCACTGAAGTCGAACCCAAGATGGATCGCGCCTGGTACGGTCTGGGGCTTGTTTTGATCCGCGCGCGCCGCTTCGATGAAGCCGTGCAGGCGCTCAGGAAGAACACAGAACTGCAGCCCATGAGCCCCTACGGCTGGTATCAGCTGGCACGGGTGCATGTGGACAGGCAAGAGCCAGAGGAAGCGGCGAAGATCATTCACCACCTCCGAAAGTTCGAGCCCAAAGTGGCCGCCCAACTAGAGCGCGAAACCGGACTGGGCATGGCCCGGTCCCACTGAAGCCGAGGCGCAAGTCTCGGCTTTTTTTTGCGCGATGGCAAAGCGGAAAAAGCGATAGTCGGGAGTAGGTCCGGCCATCGAATACGGCGCGATCCGGACTGCAGGCCACGGACGGAGACAAGTGGTGATCGCGAATTGCCCGCAAGGGTCTTGTTGACGGAGGTAGGTGCTATGCAATTGACAGAAAACCACCGCGTTTACTGGCGGAAGAACCTCAATATCACGGCAATCCTGCTGGCGATATGGTTCGTGGTGACGTTCGTCGTGGGCTATTTCGCACGCGATCTGAACTTTACGTTCTTCGGTTGGCCCTTCAGCTTCTGGATGGGAGCGCAAGGTTCCTTGGTGGTGTACTGCTTGATCATCTGGTATTACGCCAGGTACATGGGCAAGCTGGACATCGAGCACGGTGTGCACGAAAGCGAGGACTGATCATGGCTGGAATGTTTGGATCAGATGCGGGCGGCCCTTCCAATGCTGCCTCCAACAAGGCCTTCAAAGAGGGCCTCCATAAAGTCTACACGTGGTACACGGGTGGCTTTATCGCGTTCGTGATCGTGCTGGCAATTCTGGAACAGATGGGCTTGTCGCGACAGTGGATCGGATTCATCTTCCTGATTGCCACCATTGGCCTGTATGCCGGCATCGGCATCATGAGCCGCACCACGGATGCGGCCGAGTACTACGTCGCGGGCAGACGGGTGCCGGCTGTCTACAACGGCATGGCAACGGGGGCGGATTGGATGTCCGCAGCCTCGTTCATCGGCATGGCGGGGACCCTTTACCTCACCGGCTATAGCGGCTTGGCCTTCATCATGGGATGGACCGGAGGCTATTGCCTGGTGGCGCTGTTTCTTGCGCCGTATCTGCGCAAGTTCGGGCAATTCACCATTCCGGATTTCCTGGGTGAACGCTACGGCGGGAACATACCGCGATTCATCGGTATCTTCGCGGCCATTCTGTGCTCATTCACCTATGTGGTCGCGCAGATCTATGGCGTGGGCCTGATCACGGCGCGCCTGACCGGCGTGGCATTCGAGTTGGGGATTTTCCTCGGCCTGGGCGGCATTCTGGTCTGCTCGTTCCTCGGCGGCATGCGCGCGGTAACCTGGACGCAGGTGGCGCAGTACATCATCCTGATCGTGGCCTACCTCATTCCGGTGGTCTGGCTTTCCGTCAAGCAAACCAGCGTGCCGGTGCCTCAGTTGATTTATGGCTACCAACTGGAGAAGGTCACTGCCAAGGAAAAGGCGCTGACGGCGGATCCCAAGGAAATTGAAGTGCGCGAAATCTTCAAGCAACGCTCCGCAGATCTCGCAATCAAGCTGAAGGACCCCGCCGCCGCGTTGCCCGCCGAAAAGGCCGCCGCCGAGAAGAAGGTTGCCGACCTGAAAGCTGCCAACGCGCCTGCTGCGGAAATCGTGGCGGCTGAGAAGGCGCTTGCGGCCGTACCCAAGGACGCTGCGGCCGCCAAGACGGCCTGGACCGCTGCCAAGGCGGCAGCGGACGCCAAGTCCCGGCCGCTCAACGGCATGCCGACCCACGCGCAGCAGTTCTCGGGAGACCCGAACGGTGACGCGGCGGCGAAAAAGACCTATGACGAATCGCGCCGGAACTTCCTCGCCTTGATCTTCTGCCTGATGGTGGGAACAGCCGCGTTGCCGCACATCCTCATGCGCTACTACACCACCCCTAGCGTGAAAGAGGCGCGAGAATCGGTCAGTTGGTCGTTGTTCTTCATCTTCCTTCTGTACTTCACGGCCCCGGCGCTTGCCGTACTGGTGAAGTACGAGGTGTTCACGGTGCTGATTGGCACGCCATTCAACCAACTGCCGGAATGGATTGCTGCGTGGAACAAGGTGGACCCAACGTTGCTCTCGGTGGTGGATGTGAACAAGGATGGCCTCCTGCAGCTCAACGAGATGTCCATTGGTGGCGACATCATTGTGCTGGCGGCGCCAGCCATCGGCGGGTTGCCGTATGTGATCTCAGGGCTGGTAGCCGCAGGCGGTCTGGCGGCGGCGTTGTCCACGGCGGACGGCCTGTTGCTCACGATTGCGAACGCGCTTAGCCACGACCTCTACTACAAGATGATCGATCCGAATGCCTCCACTGCCCGGCGGGTGGCGATATCCAAAGCGCTGCTGCTGGTCGTGGCACTATGTGCGGCCTTCGTGGCGGCGCAAAAGCCTGCGGACATCCTTTTCCTGGTATCGGCGGCATTCTCATTCGCGGCAGCGGCATTCTTTCCACCATTGGTGCTAGGGATCTTTTGGAAGCGAGCGACCGGCATCGCAGCCTCTCTCGGCATGATCGCCGGCTTGGGCACTACCTTCTACTACATGGCGACCACTCAACCGTGGCTTCGCAGTGTGTTTGGCGTCACCTCGCCGGTGGAGCTCTGGTACGGGATTCAGCCTATTTCCGCAGGGGTGTTCGGTGTGCCCATCGGTATGGCCGTCATCATTCTGGTGAGCCTTGTGACGCCCGCGCCGGGCAAGAAAGTCCAAGAACTGGTGGAGCACGTGCGCTACCCCAATCTCTTGGGGGACATCAATACGCAAGGGACTTGAAGCCGCACGCAACTTAAAAAAGGGCAGCGCAGGCTGCCCTTTTCGTTGGGCAGAAATCGCAAGCGGAACAGGCGGCGCGGGAACGTCAGGCCGTGGCTGCAGCGTAGAAGTCTTGTGCCTTGGCTTCCGACTTGATGCTCGCCATGACGCGGCTGATGCCTTGCAGCTCCAGCAGAAACTCATCGTAGGTTTTGCATGCTTCCAGTTTCATGCACAGTGGCTCGGCACTGGGGCCGAGTGTGTCGTACAGCAGACGGCTGGCCCGCTGGACGGAACTCTTCAGGTCGCGCGGCGATGTACCCGCAGGGGGGCCTATGGACGTGGTTGAGGACGCGACGGCAGTTTGCGCAATCGGAAGCGCTTCCACATACCCTTGGGCAATCAGGACCTCAAGCAGCTTTTGGGTCTCTTCCGGATTGGGCATGAGCTTGAGCAACGCCTCACCAGTCTTGTCCTGGCCAACCACGATCAATACCGTGCGTGCCTTGACCGGTAAGGCGGGATCGCGGGACTTGATGGCGAGTACGCCTTGTTCCGTCTTGCGAAGCACAGACTTCAAATTGAACTCTGACATCGGGCTGTCTCCATAAACAGGCTGAACGGATGTTACTGCACCGCATGGGCGCAGGGCGTCCGCATCGCCTGTGGTTGTCGCAAATACCTACTGGAGAAGCAGGGCGGCGATGCGATGATTGCGCCATGGTCACGTATCACAATCCGGCGACGCCGTCCGCAATGGTTTCGGACTTGGGCGGTAACGCGCCCGGGCGGAAATCCGCAAAGGGCGCGGCGGATGTCTGACACCGGCCCGGCGGCGGAGTTCCGCTCTTACAAGCGCCGCCTCCGCCGTATCCTTGCGGCCTATATCGCTGGCCTCATCAGCTTTGTGCTCTTGATGGCGTGGGCCGAGCAGATGGGCCTCTCTCGGTTCTGGATTGGTCCGATCTTCCTGTTTCTCACCGTGATGGTTTATGCGGGAATCGGGATCTACGGCCGTACGACCGACGCCGAGGAGTATTACGTTGCCGGTCGCCGCATCCCGGCCATGTACAACGGAATGGCGGCCGCGGCCGACTGGATGAGCGCGGCCTCGTTCATCAGTCTCGCGGGCGGGTTGTATCTGCAAGGTTTTTCCGGGTCTGGCACACAGCCGGGCGGCCTGGCTTATGTGCTGGGGTGGACTGGTGGCTTTTGTCTTGTCGGCCTTCTCGTTGCGCCGCATCTGCGCAAACTGGGGCTTTACACCGTACCGGATTACTTCGGCACTCGCTTTGGCGGCCGCTGGCCGAGGCTGATTGCCGCGCTGGCCGCCGTGCTGTGTTCGTTCACGTATGTGGTTGCGCAGATCTATGGTGTGGGACTCATTGCCTCGCGCTTGACGGGTGTGCAATTTGAGATCGGCATCATGCTGGGGCTTGGCGGGGTGCTGCTGTGTTCGTTTCTCGGCGGCATGCGTGCCATCACCTGGACACAGGTGGCGCAATACATCATTTTGTTGCTTGCATTCCTGATTCCGGTGTCGTGGCTCGCGTACAAGCAATTGGGCAACCCCCTTGCGCCGCTCGTGTATGGCCAGCAAATCCAGAAGATCGCAGAGTTGGAGAAGCAACTGGCTGATTCCCCGCAGGAAAAACAGGTGCGCGCGGAATATCTGCGCCGCGCCCGCGAATATGAAGCCAAATTGCTGGACATCGAAGCCGCAATAGCGCGCGAGCGTGTGGTTCTGCAAACGCGCGTGCGCGAGTTGCGGCAGCAAAGTGCCGATGTCATGCTCATCATGGCGGCCAGCCGGGAGCTGGCCGCTTTGCCCAAGGATGTGGTTAGCGCACGCGATCGATGGACCCGAGCGCTGCACGAGAACTACGAGCGCGCCAAACCATTGGGCGGCTTGCCACCGCACAGCCAGGCCTTTGCCGGCGATCCCCAGGGCACTCCAGTGGAACAGGAGCTTTTTCACACTTCGCGGCTGAACTTCCTGGCCCTGATGTTTTGCCTGATGGTTGGCACTGCCGGGCTTCCTCATCTGCTCACGCGCTTTTACACAACGCCGACAGTCGCCGAGGCGCGTTCTTCGGTGGCTTGGTCGCTGTTCTTTGTGGCTTTGCTGTATGTCAGCGCCCCGGCGTTGGCGGTGCTGGTGAAGTACGAAGTCATGCAAAACCTGGTGGGCAGCAGCTTTGATGCGTTGCCCTCGTGGATTGCCCAATGGGCCAAGGTGGATGGCTCGCTTCTGTCCGTAAGCGATGTGAACGGCGACGGCATTCTTCAGTTCGGCGAGCTCCGCCTGGGGGGGGACATCATCATGCTTGCCACGCCAGAAATCGGTGGCTTGCCCTATGTGATTTCCGGCCTGGTCGCTGCGGGCGGGCTGGCCGCGGCGCTGTCCACGGCGGATGGCCTGCTACTGACGATCAGCAACTCCCTGGTGCGCGACATCTATTTTCACGAGATCAACCGCCATGGCACGGCGGAGCAGCGGGTGATCCTTTCGAAGTTCGCCTTGCTCGGGGTGGCCATGGTGGCGGCTTCCGTAGCGGCTTTGAAGCCTGCGGAGATTCTCCCGCTCGTCTCGGCCTCGTTCTCGCTGTCGGCCGCGGCCTTTGTGCCCGTGATGGTGCTGGGCATTTTCTGGCCAGGCACCAACCGGGCCGGGGCAGTGGCCGGGATGCTGGCGGGCCTGCTGGTCACGCTGTACTACATGGCGGCCCATTCACCGGCGATCCGGGGGTGGTTCGGGCTTTCCGGCGGCGGCGACCTCTGGTTTGGGATCCAGCCAATCTCGGCGGGAGTGTTCGGCGTGGCGGCTGGTTTCGCCGTGGCTGTCGCCGTCAGCGTAGCAACGCGTAGTCGTCCGAAGTGAATCTTGCTATAATCGAACGCTTTGCCTTGCCACACCACTACAGACGCAGTGGGTGGCTTTAACCTAACGCCACCTTCACGGTGGCGAGCCACAAGGAGAATACATGCGTCATTACGAGATCATTTTGCTGATCCATCCGGATCAGAGCGAACAGGTTCCAGCCATGCTGGAACGCTACAAGGGCATGATTACCGCCGGCGGCGGCAAAGTGCACCGTGTTGAAGACTGGGGCCGCCGTCAGCTGGCCTACATGATCAACAAATTGGCCAAGGCCCACTACCTGTGCGTCAACATCGAAGCCGATCAGGCTGTGATGGCCGAACTGGAGCATGCCTTCAAGTTCAACGACGCCGTGCTGCGCCACCTGACGGTGCAAAAGAAGAAGGCTGATACCGGCCCGTCCTCGATGATGAAGACGGTCGAGCGCGAAGAAGCGCGCAAGGTTCAGCAGGCCGAGTACGCTGCGCAATAACGGACCAGCCAGCGAGAAGGGTGAACCAGCTCGCTTTGACGGCATGCATCGCCGAGGCCAAGGCCCTGCGATACACGCCAGCCGGACTCCCCGCACTGGATCTGCGACTCGAGCACGAGTCCAGCATCGAAGAGGCGGGTCAGACCAGGCAGGTCAAGGCAGCGGTCAAGGCGGTGGCATTGGGTGCGGTGGCCGAGCGAATCGGCTCCCAGCCCATCGGCAGCGTCTGGCGGTTCAGTGGCTTTTTGGCTACCCCTCGCAACGGCAAGTACGTTGTGTTTCATATTCAAGAGTTTCAGCAAGCTTAAATTTCTTAGGAGTCCATCATGCCCGGATTCAAAAAGTTCAATAAAGACAAGCGTCCCAAGCGTAATACCCAGTCCCTGCTGTTCAAGCGCAAGCGCTTTTGCCGCTTCACGGTGACCGGTGTCGAGGAAATCGACTACAAGGACATCGACACGCTGCGCGACTTCATTGCCGAAAACGGCAAGATCATCCCGGCCCGCCTGACCGGCACCCGCGCCATCTACCAACGTCAGCTCAATTCCGCCATCAAGCGCGCACGCTTCTTGGCCATGCTGCCGTACAGCGACCAGCACAAGATCTAAGGAGCCTCGACCATGCAAATCATTCTGCTCGACAAGGTCGTGAACCTCGGAAACCTGGGCGAAATCGTCAAGGTCAAGGACGGCTACGCACGCAATTTCCTGATTCCCACCGGCCGCGCCCGCCGCGCAACCGAAGCTGCCAAGAAGGAATTCGAAGCCAAGCGCGTCGAACTCGAAAAGGCTGCAGCCGTCAAGCTGGCCGAATCGCAAGCCCAAGGCGAGAAGCTGGCCGGCACCACCGTCAAGCTGACCCAGAAGGCCGGCGTTGACGGCCGCCTGTTCGGCTCCGTGACCAACTTCGACATCGCCGAAGAACTCAACAAGCAAGGCTACAAGGTCGCCAAGGCGCAGGTTCGCTTGCCCAACGGTCCGATCAAGGTCGTTGGCGACAGCGTCGTCAGCGTGGCACTGCACACCGACGTGGTGGTGGAAGTCACCGTTTCGGTCTACGGCGAAACGGCTTAATACCGGTTCCGGTTCCAAGAGGCCGTCGGGGTCATTCCCGACGGCCTTTTTATTTCCGGTTCGCTGTTGTCAACAGACATCGGCTGCCCATCCACGCCTTATCCACAGGCTTGTCCCGTGACTCCATCGTGGGGCCAGCGTAGCATCGCCAGTTGTCTTGAGGAAACCCATGTCCGCCGTTCTTTCTGCTGTTGACGACTACTATTCCCGTGACCCCCAGGTCGCGCAATTGCGCGTCCCGCCGCACTCTGTGGAAGCCGAGTCGAGCGTGCTCGGCGGCTTGCTGCTGGACAACGGGGCCTGGGACCGGGTCGGCGATCTGCTGACCGACGGGGACTTCTACCGCTACGAACACAAGCTGATCTACGGCGCCGTCGGCACCTTGATCAACGGCAGCAAGCCGGCCGACGTCATCACCGTCTACGAGCACCTGCAGAACCAGGGCAAGGCCGAGGACGTCGGCGGCCTGGGCTATCTCAATTCGTTGGCCCAGTACGTGCCAAGCGCCAGCAATATCCGCCGCTATGCGGAGATCGTGCGCGAGCGTTCCATCCTGCGCAAGCTGGTGAGCGCCAGTGACGAAATCGCAACCAATGCCTTCAATCCCCAGGGCAAGGCGGTCGACAAGATCCTGGACGAAGCCGAACAGAAGATCTTCAATATCGGCGAAGAAGGATCGCGCATGAAGCAGGGCTTCCAGGGGATGGATTCCCTGGTGGTGCAGCTGCTGGACCGTGTTCAGGAGATGGCCGACAACCCGAACGACATCACGGGCGTGCCCACAGGCTTTATCGATTTCGACCGCATGACCTCGGGTTTGCAGGCCGGCGACATGATCGTGCTGGCAGCCCGGCCGTCCATGGGCAAGACCGCGCTGGCCATCAACATCGCCGAGCATGTGGCGCTGCACGAGGGCTTGCCGGTGGCGGTATTCTCCATGGAAATGGGCGCCTCGCAGCTTGCGGTGCGTATCGTCGGCTCGATCGGCCGCATCGACCAGGGCCACCTGCGCACCGGCAAGTTAACTGACGACGAGTGGCCACGCCTGACCGAGGCGATCGAAAAACTGCGCAATATCTCGCTGCACATCGACGATACGCCCGGCCTCACCGTGAGCGAGCTGCGCGCCAACGCGCGGCGCCTGGCGCGGCAATGCGGCGGCAAGCTGGGGCTGATCGTGATCGACTATTTGCAGCTCATGAGCGTGTCCAGTGGCATGAGCGACGAAAACCGCGCCACGGCGGTTGGCGAAATCTCGCGCGGCCTGAAGATGTTGGCCAAGGAGCTGGGTTGCCCGGTGATCGCGCTGTCGCAGCTCAGCCGCGGCGTCGAGTCGCGCACCGACAAGCGTCCGATGATGAGCGATCTGCGCGAGTCCGGTGCGATCGAGCAGGACGCAGACGTGATCATGTTCATCTACCGTGACGACTATTACAACAAGGACTCCAAGGAGCCTGGTGTTGCCGAGGTCATCATCAGCAAGCAGCGAAACGGCCCCACCGGCACGGTGAAGCTGGCCTTCATCAAGCCGTTGACCAAGTTCGAGAGCCTGGCCAACGGCAGTTCGGGCGACGATTTCTAGAGCGCGACTGCGCGGCTACAGTACTTCGCTTGCGAAGTCCGCCAGGCGCGAACGTTCGCCACGCGCCAGGGTAATGTGCCCGCTGTGCGGCCAGCCCTTGAACTTGTCGACCGCGAAGGTCAGCCCCGACGAGCCTTCGGTGAGGTAGGGCGTGTCGATCTGCGCGAGGTTGCCCATGCAGATGATCTTGGTGCCGGGGCCGGCGCGCGTGATCAGCGTCTTCATCTGCTTGGGCGTCAGGTTCTGTGCCTCGTCGATGATCACGTACTTGTTGAGGAAGGTGCGGCCGCGCATGAAGTTCATGCTCTTGATCTTGATGCGGCTGCGGATGAGTTCGTTGGTGGCGGCGCGGCCCCATTCGCCGGCGCTGGTTTCGGTCTTGGCCAGCACCTCGAGGTTGTCGTCCAGCGCGCCCATCCACGGGCCCATCTTTTCTTCTTCGGTGCCGGGCAGGAAGCCGATGTCTTCACCGACGCTCACGGTCGCGCGCGTCATGATGATCTCGGTGTAGCGCCGGTCGTCCAGCACTTGCGTCAGCCCTGAGGCCAGCGCCATCAGCGTCTTGCCGGTGCCTGCCGTGCCGGTGAGCGTGACGAAGTCAACCTCGGGGTCCATCAGCAGGTTCATCGCAAAGTTCTGTTCGCGGTTGCGCGTGGTGACGCCCCAGATGGCATTTTTCAGGTGCGTGTAGTCCTTGAGCGTCTTGAGAACGGCCGTCTTGGCGCGGATTTCAGTCACGCGGGCGTACAGGCTGGGCTCGCCAGGCGCTTCGAAGTAGACAAACTGGTTGATCAGCAGGTGGGGCACGACCGGGCCGCTGATGCGGTAGAAGGTGTGGCTGCCGCTTTGCCAGCTCTCGATGGTCTTGCCGTGCTTGGCCCAGAAATCGTGCGGCAGCGCGAGTGCACCGGCGTAGAGCAGGTCGCCGTCTTCCAGCGTCTTGTCGTTCTGGTAGTCCTCGGCGGCCAAGCCGAGTGCACGGGCTTTGACCCGCATGTTGATGTCCTTGGACACCAGCACCACTTCGCGCGGTGCGTATTGTTGCCGCAGGGCTTCGACCACACCCAGGATCTGGTTGTCGGCCTTGCCCTGGGGCAGGCTGGTCGGCAGGGTGTAGTCCAGGGCGTGCGTCTGGAACAGGAGCTTGCCGCCGGCCTCGCGGTGGCCCGTGGTGTTCAGGAGCAGGCCGGCGCCGATGTCCGCGCCTTGTGCGCCTGCCAAAGCGTCCAGCGAGCGGCTGGTCTGGCGGGCATTGCGGGCCACCTCGGTCATGCCGCGCTTGTGGCCGTCGAGTTCTTCCAGCACGATCATCGGCAGGAAGATGTCGTGCTCCTCGAAGCGGTACAGGCACATCGGGTCGTGCATCAGCACATTGGTGTCAAGCACGAACAGCTTGGTCGGGCCTGTCGACTTGGGCTTTTTCGGCCGCGCTGTGGATTGCGGTGCGGCATCGCGCTTTTTCGCAGCCGGTGCCTTGTTTTTCTCGGGAAGGTAGCCGGATTCGTCCAGCAAGGCCGCGGGATGGCCTTCGCCACCGCCCGAGCGGGGATCAAAGTCGAGGGCCTGCGGTTTGTCAGCCAGCGGGCTGTCGGTGTGGTGGCCCTCCGATTTTCGCGAAGCCCGGTGTGTGGTCCGTGCCGGTGCCTCGTAGGCTTCCGGCGAGAGCAGGGCGGCGCGCTTGATGGGGGCGGGTGGCAATGGCATAGGGCTGGGTGCTCGCAGAAGTGGGGATGGTCATGCCGTTGGCGGTTGGGCCGAAAAAGCAAAAAAGCCGCCTGGCGAGCCGGGCGGCTTTTAGAGTCTTGGCGGTGCTGACGCGGGGCGTCGAAGTCAACGGCATGAATTCATTATGCACAACTCGGGTGACGCTTCAACCATGGCGCCAACCATGTTGTGCCGGCGCGTCAAACCGTGGCGGCTACCGGAGGGACGCTCTTTTTCAAGCCTTTGACAGCCTTCAGGACGTCATCCACATGGCCCGGCACCTTCAGGCCGCGCCATTCCTCTTTCAAAATGCCATCGGGGCCGATCAGGAAAGTGCTGCGCTCGATGCCCTTGACCTTCTTGCCGTACATGATCTTGTTCTTGACCACGCCGAACATGTGGCACATTTTTTCTTCCGTATCGGCGATCAGCTCGAACGGGAGTTCGAGCTTGGACTTGAAATCGTCATGCGACTTCATGTTGTCGCGCGAAACGCCAAATACGATGGCGCCGGCCTTTACGAAGTCCTTGTACTTGTCACGAAATTGCATCGCCTCGGTGGTGCAGCCCGGCGTGTTGTCCTTGGGGTAGAAGTACAGCACCACGGTCTGGCCGCTGTGGGAGGTGTTGGAGACTCTGACGCCACTGGTGGCGTGGGCTTCGAATTCGGGAATAGGTTTATTGACAACGATCGCCATATATCTTCAATCTCGTGTGACAGGAACTGGTCGTTGAAAGCTGGGAGTATGGAATTGTTGTGTCTCCCGGCTGCTCCCAACCGCAACCCTCGATTTTACTCTGAATTCCATCTCTTAGGCTCCGTCTTCAAGCAGTAAGGCGGCCACCACGTTGCGCCCCTCGCCTGCGAGGATGTTGTAGGTCCTGCATGCGGCCGGCGTATCCATGGTTTCCACGCCGATGCGCTTGGCCATCAGGGGCTTGAGCCAGGCGCCCTGCGGGAACCGGATGCGGCTGCCGCTGCCGAAGATGACCAATTCGGCATCCAGGTCGGCCAGTTGCGCAAAATGTTCCGGCGTGATCTCCTCGAATTGCGCGCAAGGCCACTGCAGGCGCTGCCCTTTGGAGCCAATGACCACGCTTTCGGTGATCTTTTCGCCGTTGACGCCCACCCAGCCTGGGCCATAACCGCTGATGGACTGGACGTCGAATGTGTCGGGTTGCAGCTTCATGGTGCGTTGGGGAGGCGATGGCGTGGTGCGGAACTGTGTTCAAATTATAGGTTTTCCCCATTGAAACTGCCCCGTGGAGGGACTTTGAGAACTGTTCGGAAATCCGCCAAGCTTGCCAACGTCTGCTATGACATCCGAGGCCCCATCATGGATGCGGCACGCCAGATGGAGGAAGAGGGGCACAAGATCATCCGCCTGAACATCGGCAACCTGGCCACGTTCGGCTTCGATGCGCCGGAGGAAATCCAGCAGGACATGATCCGCAACCTGCCGGCCTCGGCCGGCTATTCGGACAGCAAGGGCATCTTCGCGGCACGCAAGGCGGTGATGCACTACACGCAGCAGCAGGGCATCAAGGGCGTGACGCTGGACGACATCTACCTGGGCAATGGCGCCAGCGAGCTCATCGTGATGGCCACCAACGCGCTGCTGGACGATGGCGACGAGGTCCTGCTGCCCGCACCCGACTACCCCCTGTGGACCGCTGCGGCCAGCCTCTCGGGCGGCACTCCGGTGCATTACCTGTGCGACGAGGCCAATGGCTGGATGCCCGACCTGGCCGACATCCGCGCCAAACTCACGCCGCGCACCAAAGGCATTGTCGTCATCAACCCCAACAACCCGACCGGCGCCTTGTACTCGGACGAATTGCTGCGAGGCATTGTCGAGATCGCGCGCGATCACCATCTCGTCATCTTTGCCGACGAGGTCTACGACAAGGTGCTGTACGACGGCGTCAAGCACACCGCCATCGGCTCGCTCAGTGACGACGTGCTGACCCTCACCTTCAACTCGCTGTCCAAGAGCTACCGCTCCTGCGGCTACCGGGCGGGCTGGATGGTGGTCTCGGGCGACAAGAAGCCTGCGGCCGACTACATCGAGGGCCTGAACATGCTCTCCAACATGCGCCTGTGCGCCAACGTGCCGGGCCAATGGGCGATCCAGACCGCCCTGGGTGGCTACCAGAGCATCAACGAGCTCGTGCAGGATGGCGGCCGGCTGCGTCGCCAGCGCGACCTCGCCTACGAGCTGATCACGGCCATCCCCGGTGTGAGCTGCGTCAAGCCGAGTGCGGCGCTGTACATGTTCCCGAAACTGGACCCCAAGGTCTATCCGATCACCGACGACCGCCAGTTCTTCCTTGAGCTGTTGCAAGAGACACGTGTGATGCTGGTGCAGGGTACGGGCTTCAACTGGGCCTCGCCCGACCATTTCCGCATCGTGTTCCTGCCGCACGAAGACGATCTGCGCGAGGCGATCCAGCGCATCGCCAAGTTTCTCGAGCACTACCGCAAGCGCGTGGCCGAGGATTGAGGATGGCTGTGCGAGCAGGCCTGTGCCGCGGTCAGCCGCGTCGTCGGTCCTTGATCATTTTTTGTTTGTCGACAGGAACTCCATGAAACCCATCCAAGTAGGCCTGCTGGGCATCGGCACCGTAGGCAGCGGCACGTTCAACGTGCTCAAGCGCAACCAGGAAGAAATCAAGCGCCGGGCGGGTCGCGGCATCGAGATCGCCATGGTGGCCGACCTCGATGTGGCGCGCGCCAGGGCTGCGGTCGGCGAGGGCGTCGAGGTGGTCAGCGATGCACGCGCGGTGATCGCCAACCCCGAGATCGACATCGTGATCGAGCTCATCGGTGGCTACGGTATCGCCCGGCAACTCGTCATGGAGGCCATCGCGGCCGGCAAGCACGTGGTCACGGCCAACAAGGCGCTGCTCGCGGTGCACGGCACCGAAATCTTCGCGGCGGCCTCGGCCAAGGGCGTGATGGTGGCGTTCGAGGCCGCGGTGGCCGGCGGCATCCCGATCATCAAGGCGCTGCGCGAGGGCCTCACGGCCAACAGCATCCAGTGGATCGCCGGCATCATCAACGGCACCACCAATTTCATCCTGTCCGAGATGCGCGACAAGGGCCTGGATTTCGAGGTCGCGCTCAAGGAGGCGCAGCGCCTGGGCTATGCCGAGGCCGACCCGACTTTCGACATCGAAGGCGTGGATGCCGCGCACAAGGTTACGCTGATGTCGGCGATTGCCTTCGGCATCCCGGTGCAGTTCGACAAAGCCTACGTCGAGGGCATCACCAAGCTCGGCGCGGTTGACATCCGCTACGCCGAGCAACTGGGCTACCGTATCAAGCTTTTGGGTATCACCAAGCGCACGGCGAAGGGCGTGGAGCTGCGCGTGCACCCGAGCCTGGTGCCGGCCAAGCGCCTGATCGCCAACGTCGAGGGCGCGATGAACGCGGTGATGGTGCAGGGCGATGCCGTGGGCACCACGCTGTACTACGGCAAGGGCGCGGGCAGCGAGCCCACGGCCTCCGCGGTGATCGCCGACCTGGTGGACATCACGCGCCTGCACACGGCCGACGCCGCGCACCGCGTGCCGCACCTGGCCTTCCAGCCCGATGCGATGAGCGATGCCGCCGTGCTGCCGATGGCCGAGGTGGTGACCAGCTATTACCTGCGCCTGCGCGTGGCCGACCAGGCCGGCGTGCTGGCCAAGGTCACCGGCATCCTTGCCAGCGCCGGCATCAGCATCGACGCCATGCTGCAGCGCGAAGCCGACGAGGTGGGCGGCGAAGGCTCGACACAGACCGACCTCATCATCCTCACGCACGACACGCGCGAGGGCACGATGAACGAAGCCGTCGCGCAGATGCAGGGTCTGCCCACGGTGCTTTCCCAAATCACGCGCATCCGCAAGGAAGAGCTCGCCTGATCATGCTGTACGTCTCAACGCGCGGCCACGCCGACCGCAAACACTTCTGCGAAATCCTGCTCGAAGGCCTGGCGCCCGATGGCGGCCTGTACCTGCCCGAGCACTATCCGCAGATCGACTCTGCCACGCTCGCGAAATGGCGCGGCTTGCCCTACGCCGACCTGGCGTTCGAGGTGCTGTCGCTCTATATCGACGACATTCCCCCGGCCGACCTCAGGGCCATCTGCCGCAAGACCTATACCGAGCAGATTTTCGGCACGCCGCAGATTGTCCCGTTGAAAAAACTGGAAGACGGCTTCTACCTCGAAGCCCTGTCCAACGGGCCTACGCTGGCCTTCAAGGACATGGCGATGCAGTTGCTCGGCAATCTGTTCGAGTACGAACTTGGCCGCCGCGGCGAAGAGCTCAACATCCTGGGCGCCACCTCGGGCGACACCGGCAGCGCCGCCGAATACGCGATGCGCGGCAAGAAAGGCGTGCGCGTCTTCATGACCTCGCCGCACGGTCGCATGAGCCCGTTCCAGCAGGCGCAGATGTTCAGCCTGCAGGACGCCAACATCCACAACCTCGCGGTGCATGGCGTATTCGACGACTGCCAGGACATGGTCAAGGCCGTCTCCAACGACCTGGAATTCAAGCGCAAGTACAAGATCGGCACGGTCAATTCGATCAACTGGGCTCGCCTCATGGCCCAGGTGGTGTATTACTTCGCCGGTTACTTTGCGGCGACGAAATCTGGCACCGAGAAGGTCAGCTTCACCGTGCCCTCGGGCAACTTCGGCAACATCTGCGCCGGCCATGTGGCGCGCAGCATGGGCTTGGCCGTCGACCGGCTGGTGCTGGCCACTAACGAAAACGATGTGCTCGACGAGTTTTTCCGCACCGGCGTCTACCGCGTGCGCGGCAGTGCGGACACGCATGAAACGTCCAGCCCGTCGATGGATATCTCCAAGGCCAGCAATTTCGAGCGCTTCGTGTTTGACCTGCTGGGACGCGACAGCGCCAGGACCAAGGACCTGTTCGACACGCAACTCACGGCCCGGGGCCGCTTCGACCTGAGCGGCGATGCGGGCTTCAGGAATGCCGGTGCGCGCTACGGCTTCGTCAGCGGCAAGAGCACGCACGCCGACCGCGTGGCGACCATCCGTGACACCTTTTCGCGCTTTGGCGTGATGATCGATACGCACACGGCGGATGGCGTGAAGGTCGCGCGCGAGCATCTGCAGGCGGGCCAGCCGATGATCGTGCTGGAGACGGCGCTACCCATCAAGTTCGCCGCCACCATCGTCGAAGCCCTGGGTCGCGAACCGGAGCGGCCGGCCAAATTCGAAGGTATCGAAGACCTGCCCAAGCG
The DNA here is from genome assembly GCA_035476635.1 of Burkholderiaceae bacterium. Taxonomy (GTDB): domain Bacteria; phylum Pseudomonadota; class Gammaproteobacteria; order Burkholderiales; family Burkholderiaceae_C; genus DATILI01. Next base: position 16,775 of record DATILI010000112.1, read on the forward strand.
CGTCAAGGTGATTGCCGCCGACGTGCAGGTGGTCAAGGCGTACATTGCTGAAAACTGCGGCTGAGGCCAGGCAGTGCGGAGACTATTGCGATGAAAGTGGTTGGTTTTGCCGGTTACTCCGGCTCGGGCAAGACGACCCTCGTCGAGCGTCTCATCCCCGCGCTGAAAGTGCGCGGGCTGCGCGTTTCGGTGGTCAAGCATGCGCACCACAGCTTTGACATCGACCATGCCGGCAAGGACACCTGGCGCCACCGCGAAGCCGGCGCCTTTGAAGTCGCAGTGGCCTCGGACAAGCGCCTTGCCCTGATCCGCGAGTTCGAACGCAGCACCCAACTGTCGGTGCATCACCTGATCGCCGAGTTGTACGATGGCGTGGACTGGGTGCTGGTCGAAGGTTTCAAGGACAGCGACCTGCTCAAGATCGAAGTGTGGCGTGCTGCGGCGGCCAAGCCCGCGCGCTACATTGATGACGACTTCATCGTCGCCATTGCCACCGATTCGCCGGACCAGTTGCCCGAACCCACCTTGCGCCCGGTGCTGGATTTGAACCAGCCCGATGCGCTGGCGACCTGGCTGGTCGAGAATCAGGACCGCTTCGAGTACAACGCCGAGAAATTCCTATGATCTCCGCCCGCGCTCCCCTGATGTCGCTGGACGACGCGCTGGCCGCCTTGCTGGCCCAGGCCGGGCCACTGGCCGGGCCCGAAGCCGTTTCCACCTTCGATGCCGATGGCCGCGTGCTTGCGCAGGAGGTGGTCTCTGCGCTGCAAGTGCCGCCGCAGGACAACAGTTCGATGGACGGCTATGCCGTGCGCTGTGCCGACGTGGCGACATCCGGTGTGCAACTGGGGGTTTCGCAGCGCATTCCTGCCGGCAGCACCGGCACGGCGCTGCAGCCGGGCACCGCTGCCCGCATCTTCACCGGCGCACCGATTCCCGCCGGCGCCGACGCCGTGGTGATGCAGGAAGACTGCGAGCCGGCAGGCGCTGACGCGATCCGGGTCAATGCCTTGCCGCAGCCCGGCCAGTGGATCCGACGCTCCGGCGAAGACGTCACACGCGGCACCGTGGTGCTTGCCAAAGGAGAGCGGCTTACGCCGGCGGCGCTGGGTCTGGCAGCGAGCGTCGGCATGGACAGGCTGCAAGTCGCACGCGCCCCGCGTGTGGCGCTGTTTTCCACTGGCGACGAACTGGTGATGCCCGGCGAGGTGGCGCCGGAACGCATGCCGCCCGGCGCCATCTACAACTCCAATCGCTTCTTCCTGCGCGCGCTGCTGCGCCGTGCGGGTTGCGATGTGACGGACCTGGGCATCGTGCCCGACCGGCGCGACGCGACCCTGGATGCCCTGCAAAGCGCCGCCCAGGCCCACGACCTGATCTTGACCAGCGGCGGTGTATCGGTCGGTGAAGAAGACCACATCAAGCCCGCGGTGCAGGCATTGGGGACTCTGGACCTGTGGCAGATTGCCATCAAGCCCGGCAAGCCTTTCGCCCACGGGCGTATAGCCGATGCGCACTTCATCGGCCTGCCGGGCAACCCGGTGTCCAGTTTCATCACCTTCCTCTTGCTGGTGCGCCCCTTCCTGCTGAAGCTGCAGGGTGCATCGCGCGTGTTGCCCGAAGCCATCGCGCTGCCCGCGCATTTCAACTGGCCCCGCCCGGACAAGCGCCGCGAATTCCTGCGCGTGCGGCGCAACGCGGCTGGCGGCCTGGATCTGTTTGCGAACCAAAGCTCGGGCGTGCTGACCTCCGCCGTCTGGGGCGACGGCGTGGTCGACAATCCGCCGGCCCAGGCGATTGCCCATGGCGACAGGCTGCGCTTCATCTCCTTTGCCGAGCTGCTTGCATGAGAATCACCGTCAAATACTTCGCATCCATTCGCGAGGCCATCGGTTCTGGGCAAGAGACACTGGACACTGCCGCGACGACCCTGAGCGCGTTGCGCGACGAGCTCATCGCGCGTGGCGGCGCCCATGCCGCAAGCCTGGCGCGCGGCAAGGCGGTGCGCCTGGCGCTCAACCAGGTCATGAGCGATGAAGCGGCGCCGCTGGCCGAAGGCT
>DATILI010000113.1:0-14114 GCA_035476635.1 Burkholderiaceae bacterium
GCAATTCACTGTGCCGCAAGGCGGCTTGCATGCGACGCTGCTCGGCCAGCGCCTTGGCATCTTCGAGGGAACGCCTGACCGCGGGCGCGAGCCGCCCCAGGTCGTGCTTCAAAACGTAGTCCGTGGCACCGCCTTTCAGTGCCTTGATGGCATTGTGTTCGCCGATGGTTCCAGACACGAAGATAAAGGGAACATCGGGGCACAGTTGGTGTGCAAGGTGCAGCGCGTCAATGCCGTTGAACCGTGGCATGCTGAAGTCCGAGAGGATGACGTCGGGCAAGCGCTGCCCCAACTCTTGCCGCAGATGCTCCTCGGTGTCCACGCGGCGGCACGTGCAAGCGAAACCTGCACGATGCAGTGCTTGAGCCACGATCTCGGCGTCGACGGCCTCGTCTTCGATCAGCACCACATCCAGTGATTGCACTTCTTTTGCCCCCTGCGTCCGGCGAACTTGCCGTTCGCGCGCTATACAGACCACTGTAGTCGAGCGAGTCAGGTGCCGGCCACAGTTTCCGCGGACCGGTCGAACAAATCATTTGACTGGAGCATCACTCCCACGACGGAACAAGGCGTTGTCCTACGAGCGTGCCACAACACCGCCTGTGGTCATCGCCGCGCTCCTCAGCAACCCCAGATTGGCCTTGAGCATGTCGAACACTTGCCGGGTCAACGGGCTGATCACGTTCTTGCGCACGAACAGGTGGTAAGCCACGTCGGGCAGGCGCGGGAAACCGTCGTTCTCCCCGAGCACCCGCAGGTCCGCACCGACCATCTCGACGCCGCGCGCGGTCACGCCCAGGCCGGCGCGCAGCGCGGCCTTGATGCCGATCAGGCTGGACGTGGTGTAGTGCGGCGACCAGCGGATGTCTGCCGCATCCAGCGCCTCGCGCGCCAGGCGGTGAAACAGGCTGGGGCCGTCGACCAGGATCAGCCGTACCGGTTGCGTGTGATCGTGCACATAGCTGGCCGAGCATAGCCACACCGTCGGCGAGGTGCGCAACACCACACCTTCCAGGCGCGCGTCGTAGCGGTTGGAAATCGTCATGTCGATCTCCCCGCGGTTCAGCGATTCCATGAGGAAGGGGCTGCGCCCGACGTGGATGTCGAGTTGCAGCAGCGGCGAGGCGCGCGCCACCTGCGCAAGCAGCGGCGGCAGCATCGTGTCGGCCACGTCATGCGGTGCGCCGATGCGCAGCTTGCCCTCGAGATTGCCTTGCCGCAGGCTGCGCATCGCCTCGTCGTTGACAGAGAGCAAGTGGCGTGCGTACTCGAGCAACTTTTGTCCATGAAGCGTCAGCCGCTTTTGCCGCCCCCGCTTCTCGAACAGCGGATGGCCGATCTGGTCTTCCAGGCGCTGCATCTGCTGCGTGACGGCCGACTGTGTGCGGCTCAACTGAACCGCGGCGGCCGCAAAACTGTCGTGCTCGTGGATGGCCACCAGCGAGCGCAGCAACTCCAGATCAAAGGTATTCATACATTACAAATACTAATGTGTTTACTTCTATTTCTTCGTTGTTTCAGTCAACCAGCAGGACTACATTTGGCGCAACACATCATATTCCCAGAGGAAAAATCGCAATGAACCCAATGGAGCAGCGTACGCAAGAGGTAGCAGGCGCGATCAAAAACATTAAGGAAATTGTAAAAACCAAGGGGGAAAATCGCGAGTCCCTCGCACAGGTCCTGGCGCAAGTCGAACGTCTTGCTGCGCGCACTGCGCTATGGAGCGACGCCGAATTCGCCGCGCCGGATGGCACCGATCTGCAGGCCCGCTACCTGATTGCCGAAGATGCCGACCAAAGCTATGCGCTGTACTTGAATGTGATGCGCCCGGGCAAGCGCATCGTCCCGCACAACCACACCACCTGGGCTTGCATTGCCGCGGTGCAGGGCAGCGAAATCAACCGTGTCTATGCGCGCCAGGACGATGGCTCGGTGCCCGGCAAGGCGCAGCTCAAGGAAATCGCTTCCGTTCTGGTGGAGCCCGGAACCGGCATTGCGTTGATGCCTGAGGACATCCACTCGGTCGAAATCCCCACGGGCCAGGTGATCCGCCACCTGCACATGTACGGCCGGGCGCTCGAAACCCTGACCACACGCACCGGCTACGACCTTGAAAAAGGCAGCTGTGAAACCATGTCCATCGGCGTGCAGACCCGCCGCTGAGCGCCGCGCCCCCCATGGATCTCTCGCACTCCCCAGTCCCAGAAAAACTCATGCCGCGTTCGATCGATGCTGCGACCCTGAAGGGCTGGTTGCACGATGGCCGGGAAATCGCCCTTTTCGACGTGCGTGAGCACGGCCAGTACGGCGAAGCCCACTTGTTCTATGCCATCCCCCTGCCCTACAGCCGGCTAGAGCTGGACGTACCCCGCCTGGCGCCGCGCAAGAGCGTTCGCGTCGTGGTGTACGACGAAAACGGCGAGGCCGCTGCGCCGGCCGCAGCACGGCGACTGGACACCCTGGGCTATACCGATGTGCATGTGCTGCAAGGCGGCACGCAGGCCTGGCAGCGCGCGGGATTCGCACTGTTCGCCGGGGTCAACCTGCCGTCCAAGACCTTTGGCGAACTGGCCGAGCAGGTCTATCACACACCACGCGTCAGCGCCACTGAACTGGCCGCAATGCTTCGGCGCAAAGAAGATGTCGTGGTGCTGGACGGCCGACCCTTCGCCGAATTCCAGAAGATGAACATCCCCACGGCCATCTGCTGCCCGAACGGGGAGCTGGCCTATCGGGTGCGGCAATTGGTGCCCGATGAAAGTACCCGCATCGTCATCAATTGCGCCGGACGCACGCGCAGCATCATCGGCGCCCAGACGCTCATCAACCTGGGCCTGCGCAACCCGGTCTTTGCGCTGGAAAACGGCACCCAGGGCTGGTACCTGGAAGACCTTGGGCTGGAACACGGCAGCAAGCGCCGCTACGGCGAGCCGGCCAACCAGGCCGGGATGCGTGCGGCCGCGCAGCGCCTGGCCCAGCGCTTCGAGGTGCCGGTGGTCAGCGCCGAGACCGTACGCGGCTGGGCGCACGACACTGGGCGCAGCCTGTTCCTCTGCGACGTGCGCACGCCGGAGGAATATGCGCAGGGCAGCCTGCCCGGTGCCCAGCACACGCCCGGCGGTCAGTTGATGCAGGCCAATGACCAATATGCAGGTGTACGCCATGCGCGCCTGGTCCTGTTCGATTCGGACGACATCCGCGCGCGTACGGTGGCCAGTTGGCTGCGCCAGATGGGCCACGACGCCAGCGTCCTGGACCAGGGGCTTGCCAGCGGCCTCGACCTGCCCGAGGTGCAAGCGGCCTTGTTGCCGGTGTTGCCGCTGATCGACGCGCCAGCCGTGGCGCAGCAACTGGCAGCGGGCGCTGTGGTGGTCATCGATGTTCGCGCGAGCATGCAATTCCGCAAAGGCCGCATTCCCGGTTCGCGTTGGTCGATCCGGCCCCGGCTTGCGCAAGCCCTGGCTGGCGAGCGCCGCCCGGTGGTGCTGGTCGCCGACGAACCAGGCGTCGCGGCCTGCGCAGCAACCGAGCTGGAACACCTCGGTCTTTCATGCAGCCTGCTTGCAGGCGGCTTCGCCGGCTGGCGTGCCGCCGGCCTGCCGATGACAGTCTGCGAAACCATGCCCGCCGACAGCGAGTGCATCGACTTCCTGTTCTTCGTGCATGACCGCCACGACGGCAACAAGCAGGCCGCCCGCCAGTACCTGGCCTGGGAGACCAACCTGATCGCGCAGCTGGACCCGCTAGAGCTGCAGTCGTTCCATCTTCCTGCCTCGTCCCATTGATCCTTTTCGCACCAGGAGTTGCCCATGTTGTCCAAGCTCTCGTTCGCTACCGTCACGCTGTGCTGTTCCCTGCTGGCCCCGCAGGCTGGCTTCGCGCAGGCCATCGCGCCGGTGGGTGGCTTTCCCAGCCAGCCGATCAAGTTCGTGTCACCCTTTCCCGCGGGCGGCGGCAATGACGCGACCACGCGTTTCGTGACGACCCGCCTGTCCGAGATCACCGGGCAATCGGCGGTAGTCGACAACCGCGGCGGCGCGGGTGGCAACATCGGCGCCAAAACCGTAGCCGACGCAAAAGCCGACGGCTACACGGTACTGACCGGCCAAGTCTCGCTGATGGCCGTCAACCCCACACTCTATGCAGCGCCCGGCTTCGACCCGCTGAAAAACTTCGTCCCGATCACCCAGATCAATGCCGCACCCCTGGCATTGGTGGTGGCCAGCGGTTCGCCGCTGAAAACCTTCGCGGACCTGGCTGCGCAGATCAAGGCCCAGCCTGGCAAGGTGACCTATGCCTCGCCGGGCAACGGAACACTTTCGCACCTGGTGGGCGTCGTGCTGGAAAAAGACAGCGGCCTGGCCATGACCCACGTGCCCTACAAGGGCGCGGCACCGGCCATCACCGACCTGCTGGGTGGCCAGGTGGACCTGCTCGTCAGCTCGACCGCTTCGGTGGCCAGCTTCATCCAGAACGGCAAGATGCGCGCACTCGCCGTGACCAGCCCACGCCGCATCGGCGTGTTTGCCAAGGTACCGACACTGGAAGAGCTGGGCTTGCGCAACATGACCTTCGAGGACTGGTACGGCTTCTTCGCCCCGGCGGGTACGCCGCCGGAACGCGTGGCCTACCTGCACGACAGCATCGTGCGCGCGCTGAAGCAGCCCGAAGTCACCAAGCTGATCAACGACGGCGGCAGCGAAGTCGTGGGCAATACCTCGACGGCCTTTGGCGTTCAACTGAAAGAAGACATCGCCCGCTGGTCGCGCGTGGTCAAGCTGTCGGGCGCCAAGCTGGATTGATCGCTCCTCCGAATGAAAAAAGAGTCCTCGCCCGCGACCGCACCCGCCACCCGCCTGGTGCATGCCGGCAAGCAGCCGGACTATCGGGGCGGCACGGCGGTCAATCCGCCCGTGGTGCGCGCCAGCACGGTCCTGTTCGACAGCGTGGCGCAGCAGCGCGAGTGGCGCGCGCGGCGCGACGGCGAGCGCCTGTTCACCTATGGCGCGCGCGGCAACCCCACCAACTTCGCGCTGGAAGACCTGGTCAGCGAAATGGAAGGTGCCTGGCGCACCCGTTTGTTTCCCACCGGCCTGGCCGCCATCGGCATGACGCTGCTGGCCTACCTGAAGCCCGGCGACCATCTGCTGATGTCCGACTGCGTGTACGAACCGGCACGCCAGCTTGCGCACTCATTCCTGGCGCCCTACAACATCCGCTGCACTTTTTTCGCGGCCGATGGCAGCGACGTGCAAGACAAGATCGAGCCGGCCACGCGGATGATCTACGCCGAATGCCCGGGCTCGCTGGTCTACGAGATGTGCGACCTGCCGCAGCTGGCCGAGGTGGCGCATGCGCGCGGCCTGCTGCTCGCAGCGGACAACACCTGGGGTTCCGGCTGCCAGTACCGCCCGCTGGCGCTGGGCGCCGACATCTCCATCATGGCCGCCACCAAATACCTCGGCGGCCACTCTGACGTCATGATGGGCACGGTCGCCACCACCAGGCAAGCCTGGCAGCCGCTGGCCGAGCGCAGCGATGCGTTCGGCATGACCGTCAGTCCCGATGACGCCTACCTGGTGCTGCGCGGTGCCCGCAGCCTCGCCGCGCGCCTGGCCCTGCACGAAAAGAATGCGCTGCGGATCGCGCACTGGCTGCGAACGCGCAGCGAGGTGCAGACCGTGTTCTGCCCCGCCCTGCCCTCGCACCCCGGCCATGCCTTGTGGCAGCGCGACTGCACCGGAACCAATGGCCTGGTCTCGTTTGAGCTGAAGAAGGACTTCGACACGCCGGCGGCGGAACGCCTGGTCGACGCCCTCCAACTGTTTGGCATCGGCGCCTCTTGGGGCGGCTATGAAAGCCTGGTCACGCTGGCCGACATGCAGCGTGCCCGCAGCGTCGCCGACTGGTCCGGCCGCGGCCCGCTGATCCGCTTGCATGCGGGCCTGGAAGACGGCGCCGACCTCGTCCGCGATCTGGAACAGGGCTTCGCCGCGCTGGTGGAATGAGCCGATGCTGACCTATGCCCCGCCGCTGATCGGAAAAGCGCGCACCTTCTGGCCCGGCATGGCACTGCCCCTGCTGATCACCCTGGCCGCCACCTTCATTTCAGAGCACTACGGTGGCCCGCAACTGCTGTATGCGCTTCTCTTCGGGCTGGCCTTTCACTTCCTGCACCAGGACGCGCGCTGCAGGCCCGGCATCGAGTTCTGCGCCAAGACCTTGCTGCGTATCGGCGTGGCCTTGCTGGGCGCGCGCATCACCTTCGCGCAGATCGGCCAACTGGGCGTGGGGCCATTGGCAACAGCCGTGCTGGGCATCGCCAGCACCATCCTGCTGGGGGCCTGGGTGGCCCGGCGCTTTGGGTTGAAAGCTGATTTCGGCCTGCTGAGCGGCGCCGCCGTTTCGATCTGCGGCGCCTCCGCCGCGCTCGCCGTTTCTGCCGTCATGCCCAAGTCGGAAGAAGGCGAGCGCCATACCCTGCTGGCGGTGGTCGGCGTCACCGGCCTGTCGACCCTGGCGATGGTTTTCTATCCGGTGCTGGCCAGGGTTTTCCAGCTGTCGGATACCAGCGCTGGCATCTTCCTGGGCGGCACGATCCACGACGTGGCCCAGGTCATCGGCGCCGGTTTGACGGTCTCGCACGATGCGGGCGACGTCGCCGTCATCGTCAAGCTCTTTCGCGTTGCGCTCCTCGTGCCCGTGGTGGCTGCACTGGCCTGCTACTGGCGCCTGCACGGCACGCCGAAGCACAGCGCCACCGGTGGGCGGGCGCCCCTGCTGCCGCTGTTCCTGTTGGGCTTTCTCGCATTGGTGCTGATCAACAGCAGCGGGTTCGTCACACCCGGGGTGAGCGATGCCCTGGGTCAGGTCTCGCGCGCCTGCCTGGTGATCGCCATCGCGGCGCTGGGCATCAAGACCTCGTTCGAAGAGCTGGTGAAGCTCGGGTGGCGCCCGGTGGCCTTGATGGCCATCGAAACGCTGTGGCTGGCGGCGCTGTTCCTGGGGTTCGTCCTGGTTTTCTCGCGCTGAATGCCGGCTGGTGCGCGGTCATCGCAGTGCCTCGATGCGCCACTGGATATTGAGCGAGAACGCCTCCCCCTGCTTCAATACGCGCAGGCCGGGGCGTTGCGGCAGATGGAAGGCGTCGATGGGCTGGGTGATGGGCTCAAAGCAGAATGCCGGCCCTTGTGGTGGCCGGTAGATCAGGCAGAAATGCTGCGCGGCAGCGCCGTCGCGCTCAAAGTCCGGCATCGACACCGAAAGCTGCAATCCCAATTCTGGCCAGGCGATGCAGGCCTTGCCGCCCCAGCCGGTGTAGCCGTTGTCGATGAGCGGGCCATGGGCTTGCACGCCCTCGTTCAGGTTCCAGCCCGCCGGATAGTCTTGCGTATGCGCGACCGGAAGCGGATCCTTGCCGCAGAGCCAGACGCCTTGCACCGGCGCCGTGATCCGTGTTGCCTCTGTGCGCGGAAACCAGGGATGCACGCCGAGCCCATAGGGCAGCGGCTCCTGGCCCAGGTGGCGCACCTGCAGCAGCTGGTCCAGCCCGCCTTCGACCAGGCGGAAGGTCTGCACCGCTTCGTACGCGTAGGGATTCCCGTCGAAGCAATGCGACTCCAGCGTCATCACGAGCGTGTCAGCGCCCGGTTGAGCAATTTGCCATGGCTGCAGCCAGGCATCGCCGTGGATCGGGTAGGGTTCACCGGCGCGATTGGGACGCATCGGGTGAAACCGCCCTTCATGCGTGAAGCCACCACCGCTGATGCGGTTGGACCAGGGCACCATCGGAAACGACGCCAGCTGATACAGGTCCGGGGTCACACCATCCCAGGGCCGCCACAAATCAATGCGACGCTGCGGGCGGTCCAGCTGCCAGGCCGCGACGCCGCCACCGAGCGAGGGCACCAGCCCCAGGTGCTGACCGGCGTGGTGGAGCCAGACGACGGAATGCTTGGAATCAATCATGGGGCAAAAGCTTTCATGGACAATGTTCACAGGCCGCAGGCTCAACCGCCAAACAGGCCGGCGGGCCGCCCCGGAGCGTCGACGGCAACCGCGAACAAGCCCCCTGCCAGCGGCTCTGCCTGGAGCTGCTCGGCCGAGAGTCCGGTCCTGGCCGTGGTGATGAAGAGTGTGCGCAGGTCGGGCCCGCCGAAGCTGCAGTTGGTCACGTGGCGGGTGGGCAGCGCCACGCGGCACAGCTCGTGCGCCGTGACCGGGTCATGGCAACTCACGCAGGCGCCGCCCCAGTGGGCGATCCACAGGCGGCCGGCCGCGTCCGTGGTCATGCCGTCGGGTACGCCATCGCCGGGCGCGAAGCTGTGCCACAGCCGCTTGTTCGACAGCGTCCCGCTGGCGGCATCGCAGTCATAGGCATGGATGCGGCCGTTGACGGTGTCGTTGAAATACAGGGTGCGGCCATCGGCTGACCAGGTCGGGCCATTGGTCACGACGAAGCCGCCGTCATGCCGGGTGCAGCAGCCATCGGGGTCATAGCGGTAGAGCGCACCGGTGGGCGCTTCACAGGCGAAGTCCATGGTGCCGGCCCAGAAGCGGCCGTGCGCATCGCACTTTCCGTCGTTGAAGCGGTTGCCCTTCAATGCTTTTTCGGGCTGGTGCAGGTAGCGCGGCGCGTCGCCAACGGCGGGATCGAACAGCGCGAAGCCGCGCCGCAGGGTCATGATCAGGCCTGGTGCCGCGGCTCTTTCGGCAAGCGCCGACACCTCTTCGGCAAAGGTCCAATGGGTCACGGTTTCGGTTGCCGGGTCGAAGCGGTGCAGCCGGCAGCCAAGGATGTCGACCCAATAGAGCGCCTGTTCGCGGGTGGACCAGAGACATCCCTCCCCCAGCAAGGCGCCTGCCGGCAACACGCAGTGGGCGATGCCGGGAACCGGTGCCACCAGGGACAGTCCGTCTGTGCTCAATCGAGTCTCCATCTGTAGTAGTGCGCGGCCTCTTGACGCGGGGGATGATAACAATGCATAGTGATAATGAAAATATATTATTTTTGTATCAATACATATTCAAATTGCAATGACACATCAATCTATCGCCACAGCCACCCGTGCCGTTCCGTCGGCGGCCGAACTCTCGGTTTTCCCCAGCCTGCGGGACCGCTCGGTTTTCGTCACGGGCGGAGGAAGCGGCATCGGCGCCGCCATCGTGACGGCGTTCGCGCAGCAGGGCGCGCGCGTCGCCTTCATTGACGTCGCCCGCGAAGCCAGTGAAGCGCTGGCAAAGGAAATCGAAGAGGCGGGCTGCGCGCGGCCGTGGTGGCGTGCCTGCGATGTGCGGGACGTGGCCGCCTTGCAGGACGCCGTTGCGCAAGCTGCCAGCGCACTGGGGGACTTCTCGGTATTGGTCAACAACGTCGCCAGCGACGACCGCCACACACTGGAGTCGGTGACGCCGGACTACTACGACGAGCGCATGGCGATCAATGAGCGCCCGGCCTTCTTCGCGATCCAGTCGGTGGTCGCGGGCATGCGGCGCCTGGGTGGCGGCTCGGTCGTCAACCTGGGCTCCACGGGCTGGCAGGGCAAGGGCGCGGGCTACCCCTGCTATGCCATCGCCAAATCCTCGGTCAATGGCCTGACGCGCGGGCTTGCAAAAACCCTGGGCCAGGACCGCATCCGCATCAACACCGTGTCGCCGGGCTGGGTCATGACCGAGCGGCAGGTCAAGCTCTGGCTCGACGCCGAAGGCGAACAGGAACTCAAGCGCACCCAGTGCCTGCCGGACAAGCTGCTGCCGCACGACATCGCGCGCATGGTGCTGTTCCTCGCATCGGACGATGCAGCCATGTGCACCGCGCAGGAGTTCAAGGTGGACGCCGGCTGGGTCTAGCCAATTTCTAGTCCATCTCCAGCTTGCGCCCATACAGGGTCAGGCTGGTGGCCTTCAGCGCCTTCATCATGACTTTGGCCGCTGGCGAAGGCAGGCGGTCGGTGTGCGTGATGATGCCGAAAGAGTCCATGTGGCACGGCATGGCCAGCGGCAGCACCGAGACGATGCCGTGCGACGCGTAGTAGTGGGCCACGTCGGCGGCCAGCACGGCGAGCATGTCGCTTTGCTGCAGCATGCGGGTGATGAACAGCAGCGCCGCCGTCTCGATCACGTTGATCGGTGGCGCCAGCCCGTCTTCGCGGAACATCAGGTCAAACCGGTGGCGCAGCACGCTGCCCGCGGGCGGCACGATCCAGCCGGCGGCCACCACGTCGCGCAAGGTCAGGCCCGTCATGCCCAGCAGCGGATGGCCCGGGCGCGCCACGGCGCAGACCGGCTCCTCGGTCAAGGGTTCGTAGCGCAGGTTGGTCTTGTCGTGCTCGGCAAACAGCCGCGCCACGAGGATGTCCAGCTTGCCCTGTTCAAGCCGCTCCAGCAGCACCGGGCTGGTTTCGATATCCAGCGAGATGCGCAGGTTCGGGTGCTCGCGCTTGACGATGGCCACGGCGGGCGGCAGCAAGGCCAGGCCCGGCGAAGTGATGGCGCCGATCCCCACCTGGCCAAAGCGGCCGGCCTTGAGCGCCGTCAGTTCGTCGTGCGCCTGGTTCAGGTTGGTCAACACCATGCGTGCGTGACGGATCATGGTTTCGCCATACCAGGTCGGCCGCATGCCGCGCGACAGGCGCTCGAACAGCGGCACTTCCAGCACGTCCTCCAGGTCCTTGAGCAGCTTGGAGGCTGCGGGCTGGGTCATGCTGAGCACCTGCGCAGCGCGGTGGATATTGCCTTCCTCCGCCAGGGCGACCAGCAACAGCAGTTGCCGGGTCTTGAGCCGCGCGCGTATGAACCAGTGGGTGTAGGTCGTCATGGGGTAATCCAGAATATCCGTTCTGATATCAATTTTGTCAAAAAATCAATTGGATTGATAGCAATATCGCTCATACACTTCGTGCCGATTCAGCATGAGGTCCCCGATTGAAATTTGGCGAGCTGCAACACAACGTCCGGCACTACATCAACGGCCGCTGGGAAACTGGCGTGACGACCGGCATCAGCGAGAACCCTTCCGATACGCGCGAAGTGGTCGCCGAATATGCACGCGCCGACCGCAGCCAGGCCGAGCTGGCCATCCGCGCGGCCGCTGAAGCATTCGCGCACTGGAGCCACAGCGCACCGCAGCGCCGCGCCGATGTGCTGGAAAAGATCGGCGCCGAACTGGTGGCGCGCAAGGACGAGCTTGGTGCGCTGCTGGCGCGCGAAGAAGGCAAGGCCCTGGCCGAAGCCGTTGGCGAGGTCGTGCGCGCCGGGCAGGTATTCAAGTTCTTTGCCGGAGAAGCATTGCGCATTCCCGGTGAATCCATGGCCTCGGTCAGGCCGGGCATTCAGGTCGACGTGACGCGCGAGCCGGTCGGCGTGGTCGGCTTGATCGCGCCCTGGAATTTTCCATTTGCGATACCCGCCTGGAAAATCGCACCGGCACTGGCGTATGGCAACACCGTGGTGTTCAAGCCGGCGGAATCGGTGCCGGCCTGCGGGTGGGCGCTGGCCGAAATCATCAGCCGCTCCACGCTGCCGGCGGGGGTGTTCAACCTGGTCATGGGCAGCGGCCGCGAAGTCGGGCAGGCCTTCGTCGACAGCCCGCTGGTCGATGCATTGAGCTTCACCGGCTCGGTGGCGACCGGCGAGCGGATCCTGCAGGCCTGCGCCGCGCGCCGTGCCAAGGTGCAGCTTGAGATGGGGGGCAAGAACCCGCTCGTCGTGCTGGCCGATGCCGATCTTGAGCAAGCCGTCGAATGCGCGCTGCAAGGCGCGTATTTCTCGACCGGCCAGCGCTGCACCGCCTCGAGTCGCCTGATTGTCGAGGCACCGGTCCACGACGCATTCGTTGCGCGGCTGCGCCAGCGCATGGCGGACCTGAAGGTGGGCCACGCCCTGGAGCGCGGCACGCAGATGGGCCCGGTGGTCGACCAGGCACAGCTAGACCAGAACCAGGCCTACATCGAGATCGCACGCAACGAAGGCGCCGAACATGTCTGGGGCGGCGAGCTGCTGGAGCAGCCAACGCCCGGGTACTACATGCGCCCGGCCCTGTTCCTGGCCAGGCCCGAGCACCGCATCGCGCGCGAAGAAGTCTTCGGCCCGATCGCCTGCGTCTTGCGAGCAGATGACTATGCGCACGCGCTGGCCCTGGCGAACGACACGCCGTTCGGCCTGTGCGCGGGCATCTGCACGACTTCCCTCAAGCACGCCATGCATTTCAGGCGCCACGCCGAGGTCGGCATGACCATGGTCAACCTGGCCACCGCGGGCGTCGATTTCCACGTGCCGTTCGGCGGCCGCAAAGGCTCGAGCTACGGCCCGCGCGAGCAGGGGCGCTATGCCGCGGAGTTCTACACCACGGTCAAGACGGGCTACATGCTCGCGTGACGGCGCCCTGCCCCCAGTTTTTTCGTCAACCGCAACCCAAGGAGACAACATGAAGATGAACCGTCGAACCCTCAATGCCGCACTCGCCACCGCGGTTCTTGCCGGCGCGCTGCCGGCCACGGTGCTGGCACAAAAGAAGATCGTGCTGGGATTCAGCCAGGTCGGCGCCGAAAGCGAATGGCGCACCGCCAACACCGAGTCGATCAAGTCATCCGCCAAGGAAGCGGGCATCGACCTGAAATTCTCCGATGCCCAGCAAAAGCAGGAGAACCAGATCAAGGCGATCCGCTCGTTCATTGCGCAAAAGGTGGACGTGATCGCGTTCTCGCCGGTGGTCGAGTCGGGCTGGGAGACCGTGCTGCGCGAAGCCAAGGCCGCCAAGATCCCGGTGGTGCTGACCGACCGCGCCGTCAACACCAAGGACGACACGCTGTATGTCTCGTTCATGGGCTCGGATTTCACCGAGGAAGGCCGCAAGGCCGGGCGCTGGCTGGTCGAGAAGATGAAGGACCAGAAGGGCGACGTCAACATCGTCGAGCTGCAGGGAACAGTGGGCTCGGCGCCGGCGATTGACCGCAAGAAGGGCTTTGAGGAAATCGTCAAGGCCGATCCCAAGTTCAAGATCATCCGCTCGCAGACCGGCGATTTCACCCGCGCCAAGGGCAAGGAAGTGATGGAAGCCTTCCTCAAGGCCGAGGGCAAGAAGATCAACGTGCTCTACGCGCACAACGACGACATGGCGATCGGCGCGATCCAGGCGATCGAAGAGGCCGGCCTCAAGCCCGCAAAGGACATCACCATCATTTCCATCGACGCGGTCAAGGGCGCATTCGAGGCCATGATCGCCGGCAAGCTCAACGTGTCGGTAGAGTGCAGCCCCCTGCTCGGGCCCCAGCTGATGGCGGCCGTGAAGGACATCAAGGCCGGCAAGGCGGTCCAGAAGCGCATCGTCACTGAAGAAGGCATCTTCCCGATGGAAGTGGCCGCCAAGGAATTCCCGAAGCGCAAATATTGACATCCAAGGAGACAAGACACATGAAACGCACGCTTCTGAAGGCGGCATTGGCCGCTTGCATCGCCTCCCTGTTCGGCCTGGCCCAGGCGCAGGACAAGGGAACCATCGGGATCTCGATGCCCACCAAGTCATCGGCCCGCTGGATCGCCGATGGCGACAACATGGTCAAGGTGCTCAAGGAACGGGGCTACAAGACCGACCTGCAGTACGCCGATGACGACATTCCGAACCAGCTGGCGCAAATCGAGAACATGATCACCAAGGGCGCAAAGGTATTGGTGATCGCCTCGATCGACGGCACCACGCTTTCCAAGGCACTGCAGAACGCGGCCGACAAGGGCATCAAGATCATTGCCTACGACCGGCTGATCAAGAGCTCGAAGAACGTGGACTACTACGCCACCTTCGACAACTTCCAGGTCGGCGTGCTGCAGGCCGGTTCCATCGTCGACAAGCTGGGCCTGAAGCAGGGCAAGGGCCCGTTCAACATCGAGCTGTTCGGCGGCTCGCCCGACGACAACAATGCCTTCTTCTTCTACGACGGCGCAATGAGCGTGCTCAAGCCCTATATCGACAGCGGCAAGCTGGTGGTGCGCAGCAAGCAGATGGGCATGGACAAGGTCGGCACGCTGCGCTGGGATGGCGCGGTGGCCCAGTCCCGCATGGACAACCTGCTGTCGGCCTTCTACGGCAAGGACAAGGTGCACGCCGTGCTGTCGCC
>DATILI010000114.1:0-11402 GCA_035476635.1 Burkholderiaceae bacterium
GTGACCTCCTTGCGGTAGCGCGCGATGAAGGGCACGGTGGCGCCGCCGTCCAGCAGCTCGACGGCGGCCTTGATCTGATGTTCCTGGACCCGGATTTCCGTGGCAATTTGCCTGATGATTTTCTGCACGCTTCTGGTCACGACTGATATCGAAGCGCGGGAGTTTGCCACAAGGCACCTTCCTTCCACTTTTCTCCCATTTTTCTCCCAGATCGCCATGCAGACTGCGGGGCATTACCAACACCCGCCAAGGAGCCCTCCGATGTCCTCACACCACCACGGCCTTTCCCACGATCTTGAGACCCTGGTCCGCTCGATCGCCGACCGCCGGCAGGCCCTGCGCTGGCTTGGGGCGGGCAGCATCGCGTCCCTGCCCCTGCTAGGTTGCGGTGGCGGGGGCAGCGAAACCACCTCCACAGGTACAACGACGGGCACGACGACCGGAACCACGACCGGAACCACGACCGGCACGACAACCACCACCAGCACCTGCTCGGTCATTCCCAATGAAACCGCAGGCCCCTACCCAGGCGACGGCACCAACAGCAACAGCAGCGGGGTTGCCAACGCCCTCACGCTTTCGGGCATCGTGCGCAGCGACATCCGCTCCAGCATCGGCGGATCGACGACCACCGCGCCCGGCGTCCCCTTGACCGTGACGCTGCAGCTCGTCAACACCGCAACCAGTTGCGCCAACCTCTCGGGCTATGCCATCTACCTCTGGCATTGCACGCGCGACGGCCTGTATTCGATGTATTCGAGCGGTGTGACCGGTGAAAACTACCTGCGCGGTGTGCAGGTCACCGACAGCAGCGGCAAGGTCACGTTCACCACGATTTTCCCCGGGTGCTATTCGGGCCGCATGCCGCACATCCACTTCGAGGTCTTCGCCAGCCTCACCGCTGCCACCACAACGCCCGCTGGAGACCAGGTGCGCACCTCGCAAATCGCCCTGCCTGTGGCCACCTGCCAGGAGGTCTACGCCACCTCGGGCTACAGCGCCAGCGTGGCCAACCTGGCGCAGATCAGCTTTGCCACCGACAACGTGTTCAGCGACGGCACCAGCCTGCAGCTGGCCAGCATCACCGGCAGCGCCAGCGCGGGCTATGCCGCGACGCTGCTGGTCGGGATTGCGGTATAGGCGCGCTATAGTCGGCGCCGCATGCCCCGCCTCACTCTCCAACGCAAGGTCTTCCTCGCGCTCACGGCGCTCCTGGTCGCGCTGCTGCTGATCTTCGTGGGCCTGTCGCGCTTCGGCCTGCAGCGCGGCCTGGGCGAGTTTGTGGCGGAGATCGAGCTGTCGCGCATGGACTGGCTGGCGCGCCGGCTCGAGCAGCTCTATGCCGCGGAAGGCAGCTGGGAATTCCTGAAAACGAACCCGCGTGCCTGGCACGCCGCGCAGATGCGGGACGAGCGAGGCGTGCGCGAAAACGCGCCCACCGGCCCGGGACCGCGCGGGCCTCGGCCGCCACCCGACGGCCTGCATGGCCCCGGACCCGGACCCGGCCCTGGCCCTGGACCAGGCGGCGGCATGGGCCAGCCCCAACTGGACCTGCTGCCCGAACGCTACGCCCCGCCGCCACCGCCCGACGTTCCCGGCGATCCGCGTGCGCGCTCCGACATGGTCTACACCCGGCTGGCGCTGCTGGACGCCACAGCCACGCAACAGCTCGCGGGGCAGCCCGTGGACCTGCGCGCGCTCGTGAAGATGCCCTTGCAGCACGGCGACAACACAGTCGGCTGGCTCGCGATCGCGCCGCTCCAGGGCACGCAAGGCGCAGCGGACCGGGCCTTTCTCGCCCAGCAGTCCCGCTTCGTGGTGTGGACCGGCCTGGCCGGGCTGGTGCTGGCCCTCGTGATCTCCTGGTGGCTCACGCGCCGCTGGCTGGCGCCGGTGCGCCAACTGGTGCAAGGCGCGCAGGCCGTGGCGGCTGGCCAGCTCGCTACGCAAGTTCCCGTGCAGGGCCAGGATGAACTGGCGGTGCTCACGCAGACCTTCAACGACATGGCGCAGCGCCTGGCCCATACCGAAACCTCGCGCCAGCACTGGCTGGCCGACGTGGCCCACGAACTGCGCACGCCGCTGGCCGCGATGCGCGCGGAGATCGAGGCGCTGCAGGACGGCGTGCGGTCGTTCGACCCCGACACCGCCCGGCGCCTGCACCGCCAGGTCATGCGCCTAGGCCAATTGGTGGACGACCTGCGGCTTTCCATGGACGAAGGCGGTGGCGCGCATGCGCTTCAATTTCAGGCAGCCCATCCGGTCGACCTGCTGCTGGAAGCGGCCGCGCTGATGCGCGAGCGCTTTGCGGCGGCGCGCATTCAGATCGACAGCACCGCCCTGCAGCCGCTTGCAGGGCCGGCAGGCCCGCAATGCGAGGCGGATGCGGCGCGGTTGCACCAGGTATTTGCAAACCTGCTGGAGAACACGCTGCGCTATACGCATGGCGGTGGCCGGCTGCAGCTCGCGGCACGGGTCGAGCCGGGCCCCGATGCGCCGCAGTTGCTGCTGCTGTTCGACGACACCGAACCCGCCCCCACACCGCAAGACCTGCCGCACCTGTTCGAGCGCTTTTACCGCGCTGAAAGCTCGCGCAGCCGTGAACATGGCGGCTCAGGCCTGGGACTGGCGATCTGCAAGGCACTGGTCGAGGCGCACGGCGGCCGCATCGCGGCCGAGGCCTCGCCGCTGGGCGGCTTGCGGGTCTTGCTCACCCTGCCCTTGGCCTGATCGGGAAAAGCCGAAAATGCCAGGCATGGCCCCGCGCATCCTTGTCGTCGAAGACGAGCCCGACATCGCCTCGGTGCTGGTGGACTACCTGCGGCGCGAGCACTACGAGGTGCAGCACCTCGCCGATGGCGAACAGGCCTTGGCGCAGGCGCTGGCCGCGCCGCCGGCGCTGGTGCTGCTGGACGTGATGCTGCCCGGGCGCGACGGCATGAGCGTTCTCAAGGCCCTGCGCCAGACGCTCGCCGCCTTGCCCGTCATCATGCTGACCGCAAGGGTCGAGGAAATCGACCGCCTGCTTGGACTGGAGCTGGGTGCCGATGACTACATCTGCAAGCCGTTTTCGCCGCGCGAGGTCGTTGCGCGCGTCAAGGCCGTGCTGCGGCGCGGCCTGCCTACCGCACCGCCACAAGCGCCAGTGGAAGCGCAAGACAAAGCGCCCGACCTGCTATTGGACAAAGCCCAATGGCAGGCCAGCCTGCGCGGCAGGGCGCTGCATCTCACGCCCAAGGAGTTCATGTTGCTGCAGACGCTGGCGCGCCAGCCCGGGCGCATCTTCTCGCGCCGGCAATTGCTGGAGCTGGCCTATGCGGACGAGCTCGACGCGAGCGAACGCGCCATCGACTCCCATGTAAAAAACCTGCGCCGCAAGTTCGCGGCGGTGGACGCCGGCCATGACTGGATTCGCTCGGTCTATGGCGTGGGCTTTGCGCTGGAGCAGCCCGGCGTGTAAGTTCTGGTGCTGCAACCGCGACCAAGCGCCATGAGCACCAACCTCGCCGCCCTCTCGAACACCCTCAAGCGCCTGGTGCTGGGCGCCAATGCAGTGTGCGCCACGGCTGCCTTTTCCATGCAAGACAACTGCAGCGCCCAGTCAGGCGCAAGCCAGGTACCGGTCATCGAGCTCTACACCTCCGAAGGCTGCAGCTCCTGCCCGCCGGCTGACCGCTGGCTGTCCGGCCTCAAGGGCCAGGCCGCGCAGGGCCGCGTTGTGGCGCAGGCATTTCACGTCGGCTATTGGGACTACATCGGCTGGATTGACCGCTTTGCTGCGCCAGCCCACACAGCCCGGCAAAAACAGATCGCCGCCGCCAACAACCAGCGCGGCATCTACACACCGCAGCTCGTGCGCAACGGGCAAGACTGGCGCGACTATGGGCGTGCCCTGGCGCCGGGCACAGACCCAAGCCGGGCCAGCATCAATCTGCAGCGCGTTGCAGGCGACGCCTTCGACGCGACGGTAACGCCCGCCGCTGGCGTGGGAGTCTGGTCGGCCTACTGGACCGTGACCGAGCACGGCCACAGCAGCAAGGTCAAATCCGGCGAGAACGCGGGCGAGTATTTGCAGCACGACTTTGTGGTGCGCCAGTATGTTCCGGCGGGCACCTACAGCGGCCCTTCCCGCCTCACCCTGCGCGCCGTGGCGGCCGACGCTGCGCACCCGCGCCAGGTCAACCTGGTGGTGTTCGAGCCCAAGACCGGCAGGCCCTTGCAGGCACTGAGCCTGGGCTGCTGACGGCGCCCTCGGATCCATTCGAGCCTCTACACTGCAGCGTATCGCTTCCTGCCTGCGAGGCCCATGGCAACCGTTCGCCGCTTCCTGCGCTACCTCTTCACCGCCGCCATTGCCGTGGTCCTGCTCTTCGAGGAGTGGGGCTGGGAGCCGCTGGCCGCCGGCTTGGCACGGCTGGCGCGGCTGCCCATCTGGGCACGGGTCGAACGCCGCATCGCCGCCCTGCCGCCCTGGGGCGCCCTGCTGGTCTACTTCGTGCCGATGCTGGCGCTGTTGCCGGTCAAGATGCTGGCCTTGTACCTGTTTGCCCGCGACCATCCCGCAGCCGGCTTGAGCCTGCTGATCGCCGCCAAGCTGGCGGGAACGGCGATTCTGGCCCGGCTCTTCATCCTGACCCAGCCCGCCCTGATGCAGCTGGCCTGGTTTGCGCGCTGGTACCCGCGCTGGAAAACCTGGAAAGACCGCGTGATGGATGAAGTGCGCGGCTCGGCATTGTGGCGGGCCGTGCGTCACTTCAAGCGGCGGGCCAAAGCCCGTTGGCAGGCGATTCGCCGAGCCTGGTCTGCACAGCCGCGCGATCCACTTTGAGATATTTCACCCGGGTAATTTGACAAACTTAGTTTTACCCGGGCATAATCATCCGACTTAACAAGGATGACCATGAATTTCTCCCTCTCCGCCCCATGCACCGCCTTTGCGGGTAGCCAACGCATCGCGACCGGCGCATTGCAAACCGTTGCGCTGGTCGTGCGGCAATTCACCCAGCGCGACGCCCAGACACCGGTGCTGGTGTTCGACGACGCCACCGGCCAGCAATTCGATCTGGATCTGCGCGGCACCCCGGCCGAGGTGCTGGAGCGCCTGGCCTTGCGCGCCACCTCGACCGCCACCACCGACACGCCGGCGCCAGCGCCCGAACCGGCGCGTGGCCCGGGCCGGCCCAAGCTCGGCGTCGTCGCGCGTGAAGTGACACTGCTGCCGCGCCACTGGGACTGGCTCAACCTGCAGCCCGGCGGCGCCTCGGTCGCGTTGCGCAAACTCGTCGAGGAAGCCCGCCGCGCCGGCAGCAGCAAGGACCGCGTACGCCAGGCGCAAGAAGCCAGCTACCGCTTCATGTCGGCCATGGCTGGCGACCAGCCTGGCTTTGAAGAGGCCGCGCGCGCGCTGTTCGCGGCGCAAGCCACTTCATTCGAGGCGCTGCTGCAAAGTTGGCCTACCGATGTGCGCGCGCATGCGTTGCAACTTGCGGTTCCTGTGTTCGAGGCCGAGGCTGAACGATTAGTCGTTCCTTAACCCATATTTCTTTAGTTGGTCGGCACATAGAAAAACTCCACTTGTTGGAGTTTTTCTGCTTTATGGCACGTCCTTCTTAAAGCAAGTCGCTACGGCCAATACCACAGCAGCTACCACCCATTCGGGTATGTGTGCGCCTGGTGTCATCCACAAAAAAGATGACGCGATTTAACTATTGTTGACTTTCAAAATGATCGATTTCCCATAGAGTTCGCAGCACGTCATTCATGTTGCGTAAGGCTTGAATAGAGCTACCCATGATGTGCCTTTATCTCTGAAGGAAGCTGATGATTTTCAAGAATAGGTTCGTGATCGGTTCGATCGCCTTGGCCTTGTCTGTTGCGCTGCTTGGCGGTTGCGGTGGGGGAAGTGATGACCCTTGCGGAGAAAAAATGCAATTCTTCGCCATTGCTTTCGCTGCTGAGAAGCATTCATTGAAACTTGGGAAGCCGGCGACGATCGCTTCGACCGTGACCCCCGAGAGTTGCCGAGGTGATATGTCTTTCGCGGTGCGGTCTGGTGCGCTCCCACCTGGAATGACGATCGAGAACGGAAACGTCACCGGCACTCCCACGCAAAGTGGTGAGTTCAATTTTCAGATCTATATCAGCGGCGTCGAAGGCTATCAGACAGGTGGCTTTAGTTCGTTCACGGCACCGCGCAGTGGCATTGTTCAAGTGACCGTTTTGCCTTGATGCGATGGATTGCATAGCCACAGAAAAAAGAGGAACGAGCAATGTATTTCAAAAGGATGATTTCCGCCCCGAAAGCCGCACCATTCTTGTTGGCGATCGGAATTTTGGTGGGTTGTGCAAGCGGGCTCGACAAATCAACCGCCAGTGTGGACTTGAATGAGAAATCACTGGTGGTGGTTTCGATGCGCTTCACCAACGCCTACAGGCCGAGCTTCGAATCGGCAGCACTTGGCCTGGGCATTCGCCGACTGGACGCGCCGGTGGACACTCCGCCGCCTGGTCCCACCAGAGTTGTATCTCTGCTTCACCCCGAGAAGCAGTTTTTCAAAGTTCTGGAATCGAGTGAGAAAGACGGAATCTTCGTACTCCAACTCTTGCCCGGCAAATACGAAGTGGCCCGCCTCACGGGTAGTACGCGATACGGAATCCTCTTCGGCAGTATCGATACCACAGTGGCAGCGCCATTTGAACTAAAGCCGCGCACAGCGATGTACCTGGGCCAAATTGATATGACGAACATTGAACGCAAGAACAGCACCGACCAAGCTTCCGGCTCAGCTCTTCCCCTGGTTAGCCAAGCCGCGTCCGGACTGTCCGGAGGCACGCTCGCATTGCGCCTGGTTGATCGGTACGAGGCCGACTTGGCAAAGGTCAAAAACGACTATCCCGCCTTGCGCGCAATCGAAGTGGTTCGCGCTCCGCTGACGCGCATGAGCATCGACTCTGCTGTCGGTTCCGGCGCGTCGCCCAGAGAGGCGGTTGTTGCACGTTGATGAGCCGAGCAGAGTTTGACTGTCGATCTGGTTGCTGACAAAGGCATATCGGTGCACACATCAATGCTCAGCTCGGTAGGCAGATCTTAGGTTCGAGCCGATTGCACATCGGAATCCATCACAAAGTTTATCAACCCAAAGGAGAAACTCCATGAAGTCCAAGATATCCAGAAACGCCTTTTTGATTGCCACTATCTGCGCGGCGATACTGACCGGCTGCGGAGGAGGTGGAGGTGGCAGTACTTCCGCGGAAGACACCACAGTCGCGTCGCATAGCTTGACCATGGCCGAAGCCCAAGCGCTTGCTGGTCGCGTGGCCCGAATTCCCGGAATCGCAAATTCGCTCACCGAATTCTCGAGGATTCTCAGCAATTACTTTGATCCCTTTGGAGGCACTTCCGTCCCGAATTCATGCTCTCTGGGCGGTTCCTACACGGTCTTGCAATCTGATCCAGACAAAAACTTTCGATTGTCTGCTGGTGACTCTGTAAGTCTGATTGCGAATCACTGCGAGGACGCCGACCCCGCTTCAAAGGCAAAGGTGGGGATGGATGGCCGCATCGATCTTGACGCGCTGGATGCCAGCGTATTCAAGCCATACTCCAGCGCACCCGGCTGGAGCATCCGTGCTCGCCAAAGACATAGCGCCTTTAAGATCGATCTCGATATTGGTTCGGTTCAGCTCGACGGTAGCGCCGAGGTCGAGGATAAGTTTGACGAGCATAACTATGGCTTCTTCGACTTTCACTACATTACCTCGAGGTCGAGCAACACAGTAAAGATTCATTCTGGCAAGCTGGCGCGAAAGAACGAAACGATCCAAGGACGCACGCAGACGCGCGCCCTGTACAGCGACCTTGTTGTCCGCACCACGCTACCTGGCTCGGACAGTGTGAGCATCACTGTCCCCGCGTCCAGCAATTCTTCTTTGATCTTCGGTTCGGATGGCACTGTACTTGACGGTGTTTTGGTGCTCCAACTGGACAACGCAAAGATCATCGTCACCGTTGTGGGGCGCGATCGAATCCGAATTGACGTGGACAACAACAACGATGGCGTCGTAGACCTCACAAGCGAGATGTCCTGGCCTGCGCTGTACAACGCGGGAATTCTCTGAGCTGATCGCGGCCGCGGTGGCTTTCAAGAACTGACATCGAGCGGATACCGATGTTGACCACGCTCAAGCATTCGGCGCTGCTGAGCGTGGCGCTGTGGCTTGCGGCCTGTGCGCCAGCTATCCCGCGCATGGGCAACTTTGGCGGAGCCCAGGTTCCTGCACCGCCTCTGCCGCCTGATTCCTGCGACGTGGCCGACCCCGGCAATCAGGTGTGCTGGTTTCCGGTGCAGGCGCGCTTTCACCCGGATGGGCAAAGACTGGTGGTCAACCTGTGCAGTAGCAAGCGTGGCGCCGAGTACGACTGCCGCATGGTCGAGCATCACATCGCGCAGCAAAAGTGGATACTTATTCCCGGCCAGGAGCCCGGCAAGAGCTACTTCTACCCAAGCTATTCCCGCGACGGCAAGACGCTGCTGTTCAGCGCGGCGCATTGCGAACAAAAGGGCTGCGGGGGCAATGGCGGCTATGGGCAACTGGCCACCATGGCGGTGCAAACCCGGGGCGAACAAGCTACCGAATACGGCGCGCTCAAGCTGCTGCCCGTCAGTGGCACAACCCGAGCCGCCTTTACCGAGGACGACAAAACCATTCTCTACTGGCGCATGCGTACTGCGGGACGCACGGTCAGCGGCCGCTCTTTTGGCAGCATCAGCGTCTACGCCTACCAACCCGCGACCGATGAGGAAACGCACCTCATTCCTGCGCTGTACCCCGACCCCAAGACCGGCAACTATGCGAGGGCGGACTTTGTATCGGCGTTCACGGCGCCGCGGTTCACGCTGGATGGCGCGACGCTTTATTTCTGTGGGATGGGGAGCAACACGAGTGAGAAAAAACCTGTTCCCAGTTGGAATCCAATCTGCGTAGATTACGCCCCCAAAAAGAACACCTTTAGCTTTCGCTATACCGACCGGGCCACCAAGGGACTAGGCCGCACCTACACCCAGCACCCGACCTTGGGGTTTCTGGCCGGGCCGGGCAATGTGCGGCTGGTGGACGCGAAGACGCTGGCGAACACGGTGGAGTATCTGGATCCAGGGCCGGATCCTTCTCAACTCAGCGATGCGGATATCAGCCGACAGGGCGACTCTATCGCCGTACTTGCTCGCACGATTTCGCCCAACGACGGACGACATGGGCCTGAAAGAA
The DNA here is from genome assembly GCA_035476635.1 of Burkholderiaceae bacterium. GTDB lineage: Bacteria > Pseudomonadota > Gammaproteobacteria > Burkholderiales > Burkholderiaceae_C > DATILI01. Next base: position 9,268 of record DATILI010000114.1, read on the forward strand.
GACATCTATTCAAGATAGACAGGCAGACAGTGATCGTGGGTCCGCGGAAGGAGGTGCCCTTTGAAAGCGACAAGGAGTGCGAACGTTTCTGGGGTGCTTTCGCCTGCCGTACAGATCCCAAACCTGTGAGGGTCTTTCCCGATGAAGCCAAGGGCGGCACCTTGAAAGTCATTCCTGAGCATAGCTTCCCGGTATTCGCCTTGGTCTCCGTCGCCACCAAGCAAGTCTTTCCTATCTATTGGCCCAACGTCGAAGCGCTGGGCCGCGCGCCATAAAACCAATACCCGAGCAGGAGAAACCACATGGCCACCACCAATCCAAACGACCGTCCCACCGCGTCCGGCCCGGGCGGCACCGTGCCGCGCTTTGGCATGTTTGCCGGGCCCAATTACGCGGGCGGCAAAGCGTGGGCCAACGGGCAACTGCCCACTTCCGAGGCTTGGAAGGTCACGCCGATTGGCGTACTCGACGCGGTCACCAAGAACCATGACATCAACTACACCTACATCGAGCAGACCTACAAGGGTACGGATGCGGCCACCTTGCGCGCCAAGAACCAGGCGCTGTGGCAATCCGACAAGGAGATGCTCTCCAACATGCTGGCCTACCAGCCGCAAAACTGGCTGGAGGCGCAGTACCGCGATGCGGCAGTACAGGCCTTCATCGCCAAGGCGGACATCAGTTACGGCAAGGACATTGACCTGGTAGGCGACTGGAACCGCGACCTGAGCGGCCTGGACTCCAAGTATGGACCGTTGCAACGCAATGACAGTGGTGGTGTCAACTGGAACGTGTTCAGCCTCGCGGGCGCAGGCGCGACCTACACCAGCACCGGCATGGAAGCTTTGTCTACCAGCGGCGTGAATGTGCAGGTTGCGATGCTGTTCAATGACCATCTCCAGCCAGGCAACATCGCCGCGCAAAACGTCGGCACATTGGGAGAAGGCAGCGACCCCTCGGCGGCGCAGGACTACAGCCGCCGCATCCTGGTGCCGCAGCGTGACCCGGTCAATTCTGATCTGTTCACAGCGGAGGGGTACATCAACGGCAAGTGGGTCCGTATCGAATACGACTCTAAGAATAACAAGCTTGTTCGCTCGGAGTCGAGCAACGGGCAGTTGGAGTCGCAGACAACGTACAAAGGTGAGAAGGCAAGTGGCGAAGCCGGGGAATACGGCCACGCCAACTTCGGCGTCACCAAACAAGCTTACGTCAATGGAGAATCCGTTGGTGAAGCTGAGCAGACGGTGAAGAACGCCGCCAACCTGCCCGCATTGAAGGTCAGTCCACATACGGAAGCTGTCCGGCCCCTGGTCGAGGCGGCCGATCCTGCGCTGTTTCCCTCGGCTCCAACTGCGGCGGACAAAGCATGGCAGACGGGCAACGCCGTTTCCGACTACGTGGACAGTCACGACCCCACCGACCCGCGCTCGGTGGACGCCGTCAACGGCTCGGACCTGCAAAGCGACCAGTACGTACCGCCTGCATCACCGGCTCCGTCACCCCCTTCCACTATCCTCACCCCCGACCTCACCGAGACCCAAGTCGGCCAGATCAACGCCGGCCTTGGCCGCAACCCCGACACCGGCGCGCCCGCCTGGGGCGACGGCACCCAGTACGCCGACGCCAGCGGCCAGCCCATCGTCTCCGACGCAGGCCCCGACGCACCCCCCAGCTTCCAAGGCGACCCCGACTTCTACAGCAACGACCGCGTCCCAACGCCCGGTGATGGCGGCGCCGCCAACGCCTTGAACACCCTGCTCACGCTGGACAACTGGGATGACTTAAGCGACCTGCAGCGCGCCAACGCCCTGGGCGGTGCCTACAACCTCATCGCTGGCAACAGCAATGGCGCCTTGCCCGGCATTCCGGCCGAGTACATGGCCGGCCTGGGCTTTCTAGCGGCGCTGGACTCCGGCGACGCCGGCGCCATCCTGGTCAGCGGCCTGAATTTCGCCGACACCCTGGGCATGATCGACCTGGCGCCCAGCGTGATACCGGGCCTGAATCTGCTGCTGGCCCTGGACAGCGGCAACCCCAACGCCATCGCCTCCAGCACCATTAGCCTGCTCGTCGCGCTGGAATGCATCCCCGTGTATGGGCAGATTCTTGCGGTGTTCATCACCATGATCGGC